>JADGAB010000017.1 GCA_015232245.1 Magnetococcales bacterium
TGGTTCCGGCCACGAACCGCTTGACGTTCATTGTGTTTGCAAGTTTGTTCCTCACCTGCTATCCTCCTATTTCATAGTTGGATTGTGTCGCCAGGGTGACGCCAGCTATTGCGCTGAAATCAGACTGATTCATCCCCATTCGTTTTCGCTCTTCTCGAAGACGCTCGAAAATTTCTGACATTTGTGACAAAAATTCCTTTGACAAATTATGTCGAATGTAACAATCTAATCCTCATGACGACACCAGACACCAAACTTAGGCCACATGAACACCATGACGACACCAGACACCAAACTTAGGCCACCTGAACAGGATTGGCCCAGATCCAAGATCAAGATGCACCTGGAGGATCATGGGTGGTCCCTGAGCCGCCTAAGCATTGCGAATGGATACGCTCGCGGCACGGCTGCCAAGGCGCTCGAGACGTTCAACATCCCAGTCATGGAGCTTATCATCGCCAAGACTATCGGGGTGAATCCAGAGGAGATCTGGCCATCCCGATATCCAGACGGGGTGCGCGCCCCAAGGCGCATCCTGACGAAACAATATGACTATAGCGCACAGCGTCAGAGACGCACAAACAAACAGGAGGCACCCAATGACTCACAACCAGCCCCTTCCCGCGTCGTCCTACAGCCTGGTCGTCTGTGACGAGTCGGGCGAACTCTGGACCGACTCCCTGACCATCGCCGAGGCGTTCGACAGGCAGCACTCTCATGTGCTCCGTTCCATTGATCAATTGATCGATGACGGAACTCTCAACCAATCCAATTTTGGATCGGTTAAATACCTCGACGCTAAGGGCGAAGCTCGCCGCATGATCCGTCTGGACGAACGCGGTTTTCTGATCGCCATGCCGTTCATCGGTGGCCGCAAGGCGCGCGAGGGACAAGTGATGCTGGTGGATGCGTTTCTCACTTTGCGTCGCCAACTCGGACTCCAGACCGAGAGCCGTCTTTCTGTCACGGAAAATCGCCTTGCCGCCATCGAGATTGCCATGTTCGCCGATCACCCCCACTGGCCGACGATTCTGCAATGCAAATCCGCGCGCCTGACGCATCGGCAGGTCTGCGAACATACCGGCCACAAAAGCACGGACACCATTCGTCGCAATCTGCGCCGCATGGAGCGGTACGGCATGCGCAAAGAACGAGAGGTGCGCTGACCGCCGCGCCTAAGTCAACGCCTGAAATCGTACCACATACACTATGGACGCACAAACAAACAGGAGAAAAAGGCATGGGCAAGGCCAGAGACCAGCAATTCACGCTGTCGCTGTTTGATCCACCAAGCATGGAGAGGGAGCTGCCGGGGTTTTTGGATTGCGAACCCCAGACCAGGCACATCCTCAACACGATGATCGCCAACTCCCGCAAGGACCGCTACATCATCGCTGCCGAGATGAGCCGCGACATGCAGAAAGACATCACCCATCACATGATCAACGGCTGGACCAGCGCCAAAGAAGGCAACCGGTTCCCGCTCTCCTACCTGCCAGCGTTCGAGAAGGCCTGCGGCTCTTATGATTTGCTGGAATTCCTGGCGGCAAAGCGCGGGTGCGTGCTGCTGATCGGCAACGACGCGGAGGCGGCCAATCTGGGACGGATCGATATTTTGCGGGCCGAACTGGAGATCGAGGAAACCAAGGTGCGTCAGCGCATCGAGCGCAATCGACGCATCCTTGGGATGACGCGGGATGAGCGTGATGCATAACCCAGAAATCGAGCGTCTGTTGACCGAAAATCTGAACCTTCAGGCAGGAGTGGCAATGGAGAACGAACCGATGGAGATTGCAGAAATGGCGATTGAAGGCGAGGTGATCAGCCCTCCCACGGACGTGGCAGTTTCCACGGACCCGCGCACCGTGGACGATTTCGCGGCCTGGATCACCCAATCCTGGCGCGAATCCATGGAGGGGATCATGGAGACCGGGCGTCGGATTTCTGAGGCCAAGAAGGCCCTGCCGCACGGCGAATTCCTGGATCTGATTGAAGACAGGCTTCCTTTTGGGGATGACACCGCCCTGCGTCTGCGCAGAATCGCTGAAAGTGAGCGGTTTTCAAATCCCGCGCCGGAGCGGGATTTGCCCCACTCTTACACCGTTCTCTACGAACTGCTTGGATTCAGAGATGATGAGTTCGAAAAACTCACGGAGTCCGGGGCGATCAACAGGAACACGACTCGCAAAGAAATCATGGCGATCAAACTCGCCCTCCGCAACCCCCCAAAGAAACCCGGCACGTCCGCCGAATCCGATGAATCCAACAAATCCGGCAACGACTCCCTCGTTACATCCACCGGTTTCCGTGAAATCAACTATCCCAAGACCTTCGCCCTGCGCCTGACGCTTGGCGAGGCGGTGATGCTGCAGGATCTGTTCAATACGACCTACCAGTTGGGCATGGTTGGCAAGTGGATCAACGAGCGCTACTCGCCCAAAAGCAAGGGTCGCCCCGACCCCAGCAAGCTTTCCGTCAAGTTCAAGATGTTAGAGCTTCCCGAGCTTCCCATCTTCAGTCATGACGAGGTGGCGTGAGCGACCAGGACACATCCTGGGGCACGGTGGCGGATCTGGCTGGACTGCCTGAGATGCCGCAGACCCAGCGCGGTGTCCGCATGCTGGCCGAGCGGGCTGGCTGGCTGAAACGCAAGCGCGCGACCGGAAAGGGGTGGGAATATCACCTTGGGGCGCTTCCGGAAGCGGCCAGAAACGCCTTGAAAGAACGTACACCATCGGCAGCCCCTCTGCCGGTGGTGGTGGTGGAACCCCGGATGGTGATCCCGGAACGTCGGGATGCTTTGGGGGTGACGGATCTCAAACAGTGGCAGAGGGAGACCATGGACGCACGGCTGGTGATTTTACGGGAGGTGGAAAGGCGCGCGGCGCTCTCCTTGCTTTCCGAGGCGGTCGCCACCGTCGTGGCCCTGGCCGCGGACGGAACGCTGCCAGCCGAGATTCAAATGGCGCTCCCTTCCGCCCTGGCCAAAAACGGCAAGGACAAGGAGACCCTCTCCCCCAGCACGATCCACCGCTGGCGGGCCATGGCCAAGCGCGGCATGGGCGCTCTGGCCCCTGCCCCCATGGATGCCGGCGGAACGCCGGCCTGGGTCGAGCCTTTCATGAAGATCTACCGCACCCCGAATCGGCTCACGGTGGCGGCAGTCCTGCGACAGATGCATGAGGCCAAGATGGATCCCGGTCTGATCCCCTCCTACTCCCAGGCGCGGCGATATCTGGAGCGGATCGGCGAGGCGGAAGCGGGCAAGGGGCGGCTGTCCCGGCTGCAGTTGACGGCCAAGCTTCCCTTTATCCGGCGATCAACTTCCGAGCTGTCTCCCATGGATATCGTCAACGGTGACGGCCACTTGTCTTATTTTCTGGCGTTGCATCCCAACACCGGAAAGCCGACCAGACTGGAGTTCACCGAGGTCTTTTGCGTTGCCACCCGGATACATGCGGGTTGGTCGATCAATTACTCGGAAAACACCCACGCTGTCGTGGACGCGCTACGCATGGCCGTCGAGTTTGGCGGGGTGCCCAAGATCGTCCATTGGGACAACGGTTCCGGGGCCAAGAACAAGAACCTGCAGGACGAGGTGAGCGGCCTGAAAAGTCGCCTCGGGTTCGAATTCTACCACCAAACCCCGGGCAATCCCCAGGCGGGAGGGATCGTGGAACGGGGGCATCAGCAGGTTTTGATTCCCGCGGCCCGGAGATTCGACAGTTATGTTGGCAGGCGGGACAAGGATGACGGCCTGTTGCGGATCCGCATGAAGGCGATCCAGGAGGGCAAGATCCGGCTGCCGACCATCCCTGAAGTGGTGGAGATGATCGACAAGATGCGGGAGATCTACAACAACACCCCGCACAGCTCCCTGCCCTGGATGTTCGACAAGGTGACAGGCAAGAAACGGCACGAAACCCCGAAAGAGGCGTGGCAACGGCATGTGGATGGAGGATGGAAACCGGTCCGGGTGGACAATGCCCTGGAGGAGTTTCGGCTGGAAGAGACGCGTACCGTGCTGCGGGGCGAGATTCGCTTCCACACCATGATCTATTCCAATCCGACCGGGCTGAAAGAGTGGCACAACAAGAAAGTCCGGGTGCGCTACGACCCCCGGGATGGCAGCAAGGTATGGGTGTGGAGTCTGGACAAACACGACCGGCTGATCTGCGAGGCGACCCGGGATGGCAATGTGCGGCCTTATCTTGTCGATAACGTGCTGGAGCACGGCGGGATGTTGCGGTTGCGGGGTCAATTGGCCCGTCTGGACCGGAAGAAACTGGAGAAACTGGCCGAGGCGCGACAGACCCTGGAAATGGTGGTGGAGCCATTGACCATCGCCCAGGAAGAGGCCGCCAACGCGATGATCGAGCAGCTTGGAATGGGAGAATCACGGACCGCGGAGATCGTCCCGCTGCACGAGGCGCAGATATTAGAAAGCGGCTTCCCTGCCCGACCGGTTTTCTCCGGAACTTTGGCCGAGGAGGCCTGGGGGAAATGGGCGATGGCCAATATGGACCAGTTGGATGAGGAAGAGTTGGACAAGCTGGAATCCCGTCTGGAGGATCCGTGGTTCAGGAGGCTTTTGGGATTCGATGACGATGAAGGTGAAGGTGACGGCGATTCCTGCCGCACAAAAAGAAGGGCCGGTCACCGCGAATGACCGGCCAATCAAAAACAAACAACTGAGGAAAGAGGAGGATAGCAGGTGAGGAACAAACTTGCAAACACAATGAACGTCAAGCGGTTCGTGGCCGGAACCATAGCTCTGGAGGAGCGTGGAGCGCGGGAGGCGTCCATGCTGCTGGTGGTGGGGGAGCCTGGGTATGGCAAGACCGAGGTCGTGGAGTGGTGGGCGGACACCAAGGACGCGATCTATCTGTGCGGAAAGCCCGGTCTGACCCCGAAAATCGTACTGGGGGATCTGGTGCGTGAACTCGGGGAGCAGCCTGACGCCACCTACGAAAAGCGCCTCCAGCAGGCGGATCGTCTGCTGAGGACGCGCCAGACCCCGATCATTCTGGATGAGGCGCAGTTTTACCTGATCGACCGCGCCGCGCCACTGGAAGTGGTTCGCAGCCTGACCGACCGATACGAACTCTCCCTGGTGCTGGTTTCCATGGATCGGATTCATGAGACCATCGTCAAGTTCGAGCAGATCTCATCCCGCATTGCCGCCGTGGTCAAGATGACTGCGGCCACTGTGGATGATGTGAGAGTCTGCTGCGACACCCTTTGCGAGGTGAAAATCGCCGAGGATCTGGTGGAAGAGATTCATTTCCACACCAATGGCCGGTATCGGGAGATCATCAACGCCATTGCTCTGGCGGAAAGATTTGGCAAGCGCGGCAAGCTGGAGGTTGTCACCCGTGCCGCCATGGCGGGCGAGGTCATTGCCCATGACTGGCGTGACGAAACTCCCCGCAAGGTCCGCCCGCCGCGGAATACGAGGGCCGCATGAACGGGCGCTGGCTGGCGGGGGATGTGCTGCGGGCTCTGAAAAACCATGGCCCGGCCCGGTGTGGCGATCTGACAGGAAAATTGCCTGGGCTGACCTCCAGACAGATCAGCAATGGCCTGTGCACCCTCAAAAAACGCAATCTGGTGATATTGCTTGGTGATGGCAGATGGCGTTTGACGGACACCGGCAAAGCATCCGATCAGGTTGAGATGCTTCCAGGAGCTGCCGGATTGGTCAGGACGATCAAGACCCCCAGAAAAAGGTCGTTGCGGCTGCGCGCATGGCAGGCCCTGCGCCGCAAACACGGCAAGGCGACCATTCCGGACCTGCTGCGTGTGATGAATACCGATCGTCCTGAGGATGCCAACAACCTGGGCTGCTATTTCCGCAGGCTGGCGGAAGTCGGACTGCTGACCCGGCTGTTGCGTCGCGCCTCCGGGGACACCCCGACAAGCCCAGGATATATCGTCTGGTTGATTTCCGAAGACACCGGCCCCAAAGCCCCCATCTGGCAGACCGGGAAAAACCAGGTCTTCGACCCCAACACCGGCACCATCTACCCCCTCCCACCCAAAAACCAAGGAGCCGAGTCATGATCTGCGCCCACTATGTCGATCCCCTTGAGCTTCCGGAACGCCAGCGTCGTCGCCGCGGGCATGGACGGATTTTCATGGTCCTGCATCGTGATGACAGGTTGGTTTCGGCGCCAAGACTGGAGCGGTTCAGCCGTCATGACCGGCGCGCGTCCCAGAAGGCCAGAGCGCCGTTCAGCCCTGCTCCCACGTTCCGTCCGGGCGTCGCGGACTCTGACTTGTCCCAACAGATCCTGACCCTGGTCTGGTCCAGAAAGCACGCCGGAATTTTGGGCGATGAAATCCGTGGCGCTCTGGGCAACACCCACCCGGAACATGTCATCAACAACGCCCTTCGCAAACTGCAGATCAACAGAGAAGTCGTTTTCATCCGCGTGACCACCCGGGAAAACCCGTGGCCACCCATGCGGGTTTTCCTGTCCGAATACAGCCCATTGTCCCCTTATTGAGAGAGACCGACATGCCACCCAGCAAACAGAGAGTGAAGGCCCAGGCGGCCACCTACCCGGTGCCCCAGACCCGTGAGGAGTGCGACGCGGCCATCGCCCGGATCGGCGTACTGCAAAGGATGCGCGCCGCGATCCATACCGCCAAGGATGAAGTGTTGGCCGAGATCGACCGGAAACATCGGCAGCAGATTGAACCGCTGGACGAGGAGATCCGCACCCGCGCATCCGGGATCCAGGCGTGGTGCGAGGCCAACCGGGCCGCTC
Organism: Magnetococcales bacterium; assembly: GCA_015232245.1. GTDB lineage: Bacteria > Pseudomonadota > Magnetococcia > Magnetococcales > Magnetaquicoccaceae > Magnetaquiglobus. The sequence goes on from JADGAB010000017.1 coordinate 6,774, forward strand.
TGACCCGGAACAATACGGTCAAATACGGCGATTTCCCGGCTGGCCAGGTCAAGTGGCGGATGCGTCCACCAAAGGTCGCGCTACGGGCGATCGATATGATCATCACCATCCTGTTAGAGCGCGGCCTGGGACGATTCGTGCGCACCAAGCAGGAAGTTAATAAGGAAGCGATCCTGGCTGACCAGGATGCGGTGGCCGGCGTACCGGGTATCAAGATCGAACAGGGGGAGGATTTCGTCATCGAGCCGTTCGAGACCAATCTTGAGGAGGTGGTGTGATGATTTGTATCACCAAAAGAGGGCTTGCCGCCCCTGTCCCGGCGACGAAGGCGAACGAGGATGAGGGCAGGATTGCGGCCTCCTTTCAGAGATCGGGCGCTTTCCGTGACGCCTTCGCCAAGACTTTCGGCGCGCCAGATTCGGCCAACCCCAGGGATTGCGACAATTGCGAGCAGTTGTGGGATGGGCCTGGGAGCAGTAGTGCGTGGTGCCATGATGGCGGCAGATGTGAGCCGAAATTCAAACGCATCTGGGGAGGGCGCAATGAGTGAAGCCGTGACGGATCAAAAATTCGTGCTGCTCCGGATCTCCTGTCAGCTGCTCGGGGAACTCACCCGGGTTGCGCAGGAGGCTGAAATGAGCCTGCAGGAGACCATGCTTGGCGTGGTCGAATCGGGAATCAAGGCGTGGCGCAACCGCCCTGTCGATTGCGCGCAGTGCGAGTACAGGGATTACACGCCAAGCCACTGTCTGCCGGTGAATGCCGGCGGGAGTTGCACCCGGGGAGAGGAAAAATGAACGCTGACGTCAATTCCACCGTCAAGAAAGCAGAAAAAGCCATACGGAAGCTGGAATCCCGTCTGGGTGTTTTGGAAGATCATCTGGGATACAGCGATTACGACGACCAGGTGTTTGAACAGTTCAGAATCCATAAGGACGAACTGTCCTCCAGTCTCGCCCGCATGTACGAGTTTTTCAAAGAAGATCTCGTTCCGGAGGAGTGACGACCACGCTTGTGACCATCAACCTTCCGCACTGTATGTTGTATTGCAAGGCGCGCACGAAACAAAAAGGAGAAAACCGTGTTAGTGACAGAAAGTGAGGCTCGTGAAAAATGGTGTTGTCAACTACGTCAAGACATTACCGCCCGATGTGATGGAGAAGAATGCATGGCGTGGCGCTGGACTGACCCGATCAATGCGCTGAAGATCGAACAGGACGGGTCGTCGGATCTGCTCGGCTACTGTGGTCTGGCAGGGGAACCGTGATGTTGGCCCGTGCCGGTCATATCCAGAAAATCCACATCGCCAAGACGCAGCTCGGCCTGAACGACGACGCGTATCGCGCCCTGCTGGAGGCGCAGACGGGCAAAACGTCGTGCTCGACCATGACCGATCCGGAACTGCAAACTGTGCTTCAGGAGTTCCAACGCCTGGGGTGGCGTCCGACCATCCCGGGACCGCCGGTTCCACCCGTGGGGGAGGCGCAACCTCCCCCGCAAAGCCGCTGGATGTCCCGGCCCACCAACTGGAATGAGCCGACCAAAAACCCCTCGTACAGAAAGATCTACGCCATGATCTGCGCCAACGAGGCGCATGACTGGAGCTGGGGGTATGTGCGGGGGACCGCGAGAAAGATGTTCGAGAAAGCCAGAGGAGATGTGGTGCTTGAGTGGCTGACTCCGCAGGAGTTGCACAAACTGGTCAGCGCCCTGGCGATCCATTCCGCCCGTCTGAAGCGTGAAAAATGACCACTCTTGCCGATGCCGACATTGCCGTATGCGAGCTGCCGCCGATGCTGCAGCTGCTGGTCGAGGTGGCCGGGCTCCCGGCCTCCCTGGCCTTGGCCGGTCGGTACGGCGGCACGGAGGTCTGTATCCCGGTGAAACTCGACCCGGACAGCGATCTGGTCGCAACCGTCGGGTTGGAGTCCGCCTCCCGGATCGCTCACCACTTCCGGGGCGAGAAGATCTACGTCCCCAAGGGCGATCACGCCCTGCGCTGCTTGCGCAACCGGATCATTGCCCGGGAGTACGACCGAGAAGGAGTCACCGCCGGGGAGTTGGCGTTGAAACACGGCCTGACGGAGCGGCAGGTGCGGAATATTCTGGGCACCACGGTGCCGGTCCGGGTGGAACAACTGGTTATGGAGTTTTGATGTGGGTGATCAGTGCGGAAAGAAGGATTTGAGGATGAGCGCGACAATGCCACCAACCGTCACGGCCATACCCCACTTCAACGGGGCCATTTCGGCAGCAATACGCAGTTCAAGTTCCTTGATGCGCATGCCGTCATGCGTGACCAAGGCGGAAGGCCGCACAGTAAAAGGGCTGTTCTGCAAGCAGAAATGAAACCAGAGTAACGGTTGATTCCTGCCTTCAAGGAGGGGCCTCGCGCCCCTCCCCATTTCCCCGATCGTGAAGCCCTTCCGGAAGCACCCCGTCTGACCCCTGTGTTATCCATGTCTGCATCGCATCAATCACCGATCAGCACAATGGAGGCATCCCTTGATCAATCCCAAGCAATTCGAAAAGTACGTCATCGCCCTGGCCTTGCAACTGCTCGGCATGGACTCTCCCAGCGCCCGCGCCCTGCTGCTGGGCACGGCGGCGCAGGAGTCCGGGCTGGGCACCTGGCTGCGGCAGGTGGGCGGCGGCCCGGCCATGGGCGTGTTCCAGATGGAGCCGGCCACCTTCCATGACATCCTCGACAACTTCGTCAAATACCACCCCGAGATCCAGGCGGTCATCGCCAAACAGTGGCCGGGCGGCGTCAACCCTGAACTGATGATCACCGACCTGATCTTCGCGGCGGTGATGTGCCGTCTGCATTATCGTCGGGTCAAGGAGTCGATCCCGGAGGCCGGGGACATTCAGGCGTTGGCCCGCTACTGGAAGGCGCATTACAACACCCCCGCCGGTGCCGGCACCGAGGCGGAATTCGTTCACAACTGGCAGCAACGTGTGGCGGGAGGAAAGTGACCATGAATACTCAATACCTGATCGAGCGGGCCAAAGAGCCTTCGACGTGGCGCGGCATCGCCATGTGCGCCACCGCGTTCGGCGTGTACGTTTCGCCGGACATGATGAATACGATCATCGCAGCCGGTACAGGCATCGCCGGGCTGATCGGTGTGGTGACCAGTGATCCGCAGAAAGAGTCCGGGCAATGAGCGTCGAGCACGAGCTGGGGAAAATCTCCGGGCAGCTCGAGGCGATTCAGGAAGCGCAGCGGCTGCATACCGACAAATTGACCCGGCTTGATGATCGGGTGGGGAAACTGGATGCCGCAGTCAAGGTGCATTCGGTTGTCGGCGGCGGTGCGACGGCTCTCGCCGTCGCGACGTTCGTCGATCTCATCAAATCCAGGTTTGCGAGCATGTGACGTGGCCCACTCCCCCGCCGTCCGCATTGCCGTACGTGACGCCTACGCCTCCGGCACCTCCCTGGCGTTGGCCGCGGAGCGGTCAGGGGTGCCGGAGGCGACGGCGCGGGCCTGGAGGCAGCGGGTTGCGGGCACTCCGGAGGATTGGGACAGGCTGCGGGCCGCCCGAGGGTTGGCGTCCGGCGGACACACCGAGGTGGTGCAGCAGATTCTGAGGGATTTTTTGGAGCTGCACGCCGCGGCGATCCGTGAGGTCAAGGAGTCGGCGATTGCCGCGGATGAGCGGGTGGCGCTGCTGGCCAGCCTGACCGACTCCCTTTCCAAAACCATGGCGGCGTTGAGCAGAGCCGCGCCCAAACTTTCGGAACTGGGCGTGGCTCTGGATGTTTTGACCTCTCTGGCCGACTTCGCGCACACCCATCACCCCAAAAGCGCTTCGGCCATCATTGACATTTTAGAACCCTTCGGGGCTGAACTGGCGAAGAAATATGGCTGAGACCCTCAACAGGCGCGAATTCTCGACCAGACTGACAGCGCACGCGGAGGCGTGCCGCAAGCGCATCGAAGCCGCGGCGGACGGATTTGACGCCGACCCGGCGGTCTCCGAGAGGCGGCGCAAACGCGCGGTCAAGGATTTCGGCTTCTTCGTCAAGACCTACTTTCCGCATTTCGTTGGCGCGCATCAGAGCGTGCTGCATCGCCATCTTTTTGAACGCTTGCCCGGGATGCTGCCGGGCAAAGGGGCCCATCTTGCCATCGCCGCCCCCCGTGGCGAAGCCAAGTCCACCATTGTCTCGCAACTCTTCACGATCTGGCGCGTACTGACCGGTCGCAGTCACTACGTGGTCATCATCATGGACGCCTACGACCAGGCGGCCATGATGCTCGAGGCGATCAAGGCGGAACTGGATTCCAATCAACGCCTTGCCATGGACTTTCCCCAGACCTTTGGCGCGGGGAGGTTGTGGCAGGAGGGCGTGATCGTGACGCGGGGCGGCGCGAAAGTGCAGGTGTTCGGGTCGGGCAAGCGGATGCGCGGCCTGCGGCACGGGGCGCGCAGGCCGGATCTGGTGATCTGTGACGATTTGGAGAACGACGACAACGTTCGCTCCCGGACCCAGCGGGACAAGCTGGAGTCCTGGTTCAAAAAGGCGGTGCTCAAGCTCGGCCCGCCGGACGACTCCATGCATGCGGTGGCAATCGGCACGGTGCTGCATCACGACTCCCTGTTGTCCCGGCTGTTGCGGGATCCCATGTGGGAGTCGCGGCGCTTCTCGGCCATCATCCGCTGGCCAGACCGGATGGATCTGTGGGAGCAATGGGAGGCGATCCTCCGGGCCAGCGGGGAGCGGGCCGCGGACGATTTTTATCTTGAAAACCGTGGCGTCATGGTCGCCGGCGCCGAGGTCTCCTGGCCCGGAGTGCGACCGCTGGTGCAACTGATGAAGATCCGCGCCCGGGACGGGCGGGACGCCTTCGACTCCGAATTGCAGAACAATCCCCTGGCCGAAAACGCGGCCTTCTCCGTGCTGCATTTCTGGACCGAGCTGCCGCCGGAGCTGGTTTGTTTCGGCGCGGTGGATCCCTCCATGGGCAAGTCCGGCGGGCGAGGCGATCCGTCGGCGGTGCTGGTGGGCGGGCTGGACAGAGAAACGGGCAGGCTTTACGTGCTCGAGGCCGACATCCAGCGGCGCGCTCCGGAGCGCATCATCGCCCGGGTGATCGAGCTGCAGAGACAATACGGCTGCCTGTCGTGGGTGATCGAGTCCGTGCAGTTTCAGGAGTTCTTCAAGGACGAGGTGGTGCGGCAGTCGGCCAGGGCGGGAATTCCGGTCCCGGCCCGTGGGGTCAAACCCGCGACCGACAAGGAGTTGAGAATCCTGTCGTTGCAGCCTCACATCGTCAACGGTTTGATTCTGCCGCATCAGAGCCAGTCCACCCTGTTGGAGCAACTTCAGCATTGGGGCGAGCCGGACTGTCACGACGACGGCCCGGACGCCTTGCACATGCTCTGGTGCGCGGCTGCGGTCGGCCAGCAGAGCTATGAGTTTCTGGCTTCGGGACAATCCCGGATCAGCGCGGGGATTCCCGGGGGTGGCCTGGGGATGGGTGGTCGCGGTCACGGGGCCACATCGACCGGATTCGGCACCGTGGCCGGAGTTTTGGGCGGCATGCGAGGGTTTTAAATGAGCAACCCCACAGCAAAAAGCGACACCTCCCCCCTGCTCGGCCTGGAGATCGCCACCAGCCGGGATGGCCGGGACATCACCCGGGGTTACGTTGACCCGCTCATGTTGCAGCCCAACCGGGATTCGATTCTGTTGAATCACGGGCTGACGCTGCAGGCCTATGAAGAGATCCTGCGGGATGACCAGGTGGCCGCGGTGTTTCAGCAACGGCGTCTGGCGGTCACCTCGGCGGAATGGGATGTCATGCCCGGAGCCGATGACCTCCCGTCCCGGCTGGCCGCGGATTTCCTGCGGGAGAGCCTGCACCACATTGGCTGGGACGCGGTTACGGACAAGATGCTCTACGGGGTCTTCTACGGCTACGCGGTGGCCGAGTGTTTGTGGGCGCGGGAGGGCGAGCGCATTGTCCTGGACGCGCTTAAAGTGCGCAAGCAGCGGCGTTTCGGCTTTGATGGCGAGGGCCGCATGCGTTTGATCACCTTCCAGGATCCCCAGGGGGAGCTCGTGCCGGAGCGGAAGTTCTGGCACTTTTGCACCGGCAGCGACAACGACGACGACCCTTACGGTCTGGGGCTGGCCCATTGGCTCTATTGGCCGGTGTTCTTCAAGCGAAACGGCGTCAAGCTGTGGCTGGCGTTTCTGGAGAAATTCGGCATGCCCACGGCCAAGGGGATCTTTCCCCCTTCGGCCACCCCCGAGGAGCGGCGGCAGTTGCTGGCCGCGCTGCAGGCCATCCAGTCCGACAGCGCGGTTTGTGTGCCGGACACCATGCAGATCGAGCTGATCGAGGCCACCCGGAGCGGCACGCCGGGCTACAGCGATCTGCTGGGGCGCATGGACGCCAGCATCTCCAAGGTGGTGCTGTCGCAGGCCATGACCTCGGAGGCCGCGGGGGGACAGTACAAATCCGAAGTGCAAAAAGAGGTGCGCAACGAAGTCGTGCGCGCCGACGCGGATCTGGTCAACGAGACTTTCAATGGCACGGTCGTCCGTTGGCTGACGGAGTGGAATTTCCCGAAGGCCACGCCGCCACGGGTCACGCGCAACACCCAGGAGCCGGAGGATCTGCTTGCCGTCAGTCAGCGGGACAAAAATCTGGTCGATATGGGCCTGCGCCCCTCCCAGAAACTGATCGACCGGACGTACGGGGAGGGGTGGACCGTCACCCCCGCCCCGGCGATCCCACCCCCCCGGATTGCCGCCCAGGGTGGCGCCGCCTTTGCCGAGCCTCTTTCATCCATAACCGATCGCCCTGCCGATTTTTTTTTGCAACAGGCCCTTGAACGGTTCGGGCCGATCCTGAAAGCGCTGCTGGTTCCGGTGCGCCGCATGGTGGACAAGGCCGGGGATCTGCCGGAGGTTCGGGATCGTCTGTTCGGGCTTTACCGGGAGATGGACGCCGCCCCCCTGGCCGATCTTCTGGCCGGGGTCATCATCGCGGCCCATCTGGCCGGGCGGTTCCAGGTGCTCAAGGAGATCGACGCCCTTCCCGCCGAGCACGCCGAGGTCAAGTACGGCGGCCTGCCGTTTACAGAGGCCATCGATTATTTCCGGGCCAAGGTGCCGGTGCCGACCGAGTATTGGGACGATCTTTTGAACGAGCAGCACGATGTTGGATTCATGTCCGCCGGGGCCACCAAGGCGGATCTGTTGAACGATCTGCAGGCGGCGGTGGATCAGGCGATTGCCGAAGGCACGACCCTTGAGGAGTTCCGCAAAAAATTCGACGCCGCGGTGGCCGAGCACGGCTGGGAGCATTTCGGTTCCCGGGCATGGCGCTCCCGATTGATCTTCGAGACCAACGTGATGCACGCCTATCAGGCGGGTCGTTACGCCCAGATGACCGATCCGGACGTGCTCAAGCGTCGTCCCTACTGGCAATACAAGCACTACCCATCCCCCCACGAACGCAAGCATCACGCCGCCTGGGGCGGGCTGGTGCTGCCAGCCAGCGACTCTTGGTGGTCCACCCATTATCCGCCCAACGGTTTCTATTGCAAGTGCACCGTGTTCTGTCTGGCCGACCGGGATCTGGAGAACGAGTCTTTAAGCGTGGGAAGCGCGCCACCGGACACCGGCGGTGTGGACAAGGGTTTTGCCTACGCCCCGGGCCAGACCGCGGCCCGCACCAAGGGAGCGCTCGAAGAGAAATTGAAAATCCTGCCTGAAGCTCTTGCCTCCCAGCTCAAATCCGATCTTGGGGGAGTGTGATGGCCGGGGTACTGCTCGAGATCAAAAACTCCGACGCCAAGGAGTTGGAACAGTCGTTCGCAAGGCTTGCCAAAACCGTGCGCCACCTCGAACCGGTTTTGAAGGACATCGGGCACTACCTGCTACGCTCCATCGACCAGCGGTTTGACGATGAGGTCAAACCTCAGGGGGGAAAGTGGGACGACATCTCCAAATACACGAAAGAGAAAAAGAGGGGCCGCTTCGGGGAGGGCAGGATCCTGACCGACAGAGGCAGATTGCGCCGCTCCATCACCTTCGTCACCGACGGCAACGGGCTGCTGGTCGGCACGAACGTCATTTATGCCGCCATCCATCAGCTGGGCGGCGAGACCGGGCGCAAAGGCGGGCGTTTCACTCTGCCCGCCCGACCGTTTCTCGGGATCTCCGGCAAAGACAAGGAGGGCATTCTGCAAATCATCGCCGACTGCATGTGTCGCGCGGCCCGGGGGCGATCGTGAAACGCTTCCGGAGGAAACCGGGAAGCCGGGCTGGTTAGAATCGAGACCAGAAAGCGAACACGAATTTCAAGGAGCCGTATTGATGGCCGACCCAACCAGACCGATCCGCATCTTTCGCGCAGGCACCCATACCGACATGCACGGCGTCTCCCGGACGATCACCGCCGGGGATCTTGAATCCCTGGCGACCGCCTACGATCCGGCGCTCTCCGAGGCCCCCCTGGTCATCGGCCATCCGACCACAAACGGCCCGTCCTGGGGCTGGGCCGAGGGGTTCTCGGTGATCGGTGGCGACCTTTACGCCCGATTCAGGCAGGTCGATCCCCAGGTGGAGGAGATGGTCCGGAACGGCCGTTTCAAGCATGTCTCCGCATCGTTTTATCCCCCGGACTCCCCAAGCAATCCCAAGCCGGGGATTTTTTATCCGCGCCACATCGGCCTGCTCGGCGCCCAGCCTCCGGCCATCAAGGGCCTGGGTCCGGTCTCCTTTGCCGCAGGCGATGGCGCGGTCGAGTTTCTCAAACCCCTTTCAGACAGCAAGGAAAACCCCATGCCCGACAAAGATCCGGCGACCGCCTTTGCGGAGCCGTCCGACAGGAAAGTTCAGGAGTTGCAGACCCGGGAAGCCCAGGTGGCGGCCCGGGAGAAGGCGTTGTTGGATGCCGAACAGGCCCACGTCCGCCGGAGGCATGCGGATTTTGTGGAGACACTGGTGCGTGATGGCCGGGTGCTCCCCGCGGACAAAGTCTCCCTGGTGGAGGTGCTGGTCAACATGGAGGGGGCCGGGACGCTGCAGTTTGCCGAGGACGGCAGAACCGTTCATGTCAATCCCGGAAAATTTCTGCGGGAGTTTCTGGGGAAAATGCCCAAACAGATCGAGTTCGGGGAGAAAACCCCGCCCGAAACCCGCGCCCCAGCCAGGAGCGCCCATCCCGTACCGCCCGGCTATACCGTGGATCCGGCCCGTCTGGCCCTGCATCAACAAGCCCTGGCCTACGCCGCCTCCCACAACGTCGACTACATCACGGCTGTGACCGCCGTGGAAACCCTGTAAGGATTTCGCCATGAGCCAACAAAACATCGCGCTATTGACCCTGACCGTCACCGCCACCTCTGCGATCTCGGTGGGACGGGCGGTCGGATTCGACGGCGCCCAGGTCAACACCCAGGGGACCAAGCCTCTTGGCATCGCCATGACCGCGGCTGGCACCGGACAATCGCTTGCCATCGTCACCCACGGCACCGCCGTGGTGGAATCCGGTGCCGCCATCACCATCGGAACCTCCCTGATCGCAGACGCCCAGGGCCGTGTCATCCCGGCCACCGGGGCTTTGCATGTCGCCTCCGGGGCCACGGCGGTCACCAGTTCGGCGGCCAACGGGGCCATCCTGGCCGGCGGCGATCCGCCGGAGTTCGTTCTCGGCGACGCCCTGCAGTCGGCAACGGGCGCCGGCAAGTTCATCGAAATCCTTCTGCGCCGCTGATCCGGCCATCGTCTTTAATTCAGGAGTCGCCAAGTCATGCCCATGAATCTTTCCCAGGTGCGGGTCGTCGATCCCATCCTGTCCAATGTCGCCCAGGGGTATCGCAACGCCGATCTCGTCGGGTTCAAACTGTTCCCCGGCATCCCGGTGCAGACCTCGGGGGGACAGGTGATCGAATTCGGACGGGAGTCCTTCAAACTCTACAGCGCCCGTCGCGCCCCGGGGTCCAATACCCGGCGCATCGATTTCGGCTACCTCGGCAACCCCTTCGCCCTGGTCCAGGACTCCCTGGAAGGCAAGGTGCCCACCGAGTGGAGCCGGAACGCCTCCCAGGTGCCGGGTATCGATCTGGGGCAGCGCGCCGTGACCACGACCATGCGCTCCCTCACTCTGTCCCTGGAGAACGAACAGGCGCAGCTGGCCACCAACGCCGCCAATTACGACAACAACCACAAGGTCGCCCTGACCGGCACCAACAAATGGTCGGACTACGGCCACTCCAACCCAACGGGCGATATCGAGACCGGACGGGAGGCGATTCGCGCCTCGGTGGGGATCTATCCCAACACGCTGCTTTTGTCGGCTTTGGCCTTCAAGGCGGTCAAGAACCACCCCGGGATCATCGATCGTTTCAAGTACACCAGCCGCGACTCGGTGACTTCGGAGATGCTCGCCCAGATGTGGAGCCTGGATCAGGTGGTCATCGGCGGGGCCGTGGTGTTCGACGACGCCAACGCAAGCGCTGACGTCTGGGGCAACAACGCCGTCCTGGCCTACGTGCCCAGGCAATCCTCCGGCATGGAGGATCCCTCCTTCGGCTACACCTACACCATGCAGGGGCATCCGCTGGCGGAGCAGCCCTACTACGACAACAACGCCAAAAGCTGGATCTATCCCGTGACCTACGAACGGGCGCCGGTGCTGAGCGGAATCCTCTCCGGCTACCTGATCCAGGATCCGGCCTGACCATGGGCTACGTCACACAGCAGGAGGTCATCGACGCCTACGGTCTGGAGGCGATCCAGGCGTTGACCGACCGGGCCGAGCCGCCCCGGAGGAGGATCGACACCGGACTGTTGCAGCAGGCCATCGATGCGGCAGGGGAGATCGCGGACGGCCATCTGGCCCAGCGTTACACCCTGCCCCTCGACCGGATTCCGGCGGAACTGCGCGCCCAGGTCTTGAGCCTGACCTTTTTCAATCTGCACCGCAACCGGCGCGAGGAGATCGAGGATGGGGTCCGGCAGGGGCGCGACGACGCCATGGCGTTTCTTGAGAAGGTCGCCAAGGGGGCTGTCCTGCTGACCACGCAGACCGCCGGATCGGCAGCGGCCCAGGAGTCCGGCAGCGCCGGAACCCCGCTTTTTGTCGCCGGCGCGCGCACGTTCGACACGGTTGCATTGAGGGGCTACTGGTGATCGGTCACGGTGAGGTCGAGGACGCCTTTCTGGCTGCCCTGACGCCGCTGCACATCGACCATGGCGGAATGTTGCGCACCTTGCAGAGCAGCAGCATGTTCACTTTGGAGGAACTCAAGACCGTGGCCACCACCCGGCCAGCGCCTCTGTGTCTGGTGATGGCCATTGCCTGCGAGGCCACCCCGTTGCGCCCGGGGAATCATTACGAAGCCGCCCACGCCGTCACCCTGGTACTGGCCGCCCGCTCCTCCCGCGACCGCCAGACAGCGGCCCGCGGAGAGGCGGATCAGGCGGGAGTTTACGACCTGCTGAAGGCCACCAGGGAAACGCTTCTGGGTCGCGGCATTCTGGGCGAGGCCGGATCCGAACTGCAGCTGGTGCGTGAAACGATGCTGGCGACCTCTCCCTCCCTGGTGGCGTGGGAGCAGGAGTGGCAATTGACCGTTTTTCATTGACTTTAAAGAAGAGGACTCCATGACCGCATCCATCTCGGTGCTGCAGCGCGCGATTCTTGCGAAACGCGAAACCACCCCGTACGTCTATTCCGGCCCGGTTGCCAGCGACAGTCTGTCGACTTTCACGAGCATGACTCTGGAAATCGATCCCATGCGGATCGACAAGAACAACCTGGCGAGGCGGACTTTTGGGATTTCAAAGCCGGAATTCGATCCGGAAGGGTCGTTCTTGAATCTCAAGATCGACGTCCCGGGATACAAGACCGCCTCTCCCGGCGCCAAACCTGTCATCTCCGAGTTTCTCTGGGCGTGCGGACTCAAGGAGACAGTGACGGCTGGGGTCAGTGTCAAATACGAACCCCAGACCCCTCCGGACGTCAACGCCGCGCAGACCACCTCCTTCATGGTCCATCAATCCGGTGAGGGTCACAAGCTGGCTGGCGCGCGGGGTGCGTTCTCCCTCTCCGGCAGCCCGAAGGACGGCATTGTATTCAAATTCGACCTCTCCTCCCCCTGGATGCTGGTGCCACAGACCATTGCCATTCCGGTCGCCTCTCCTCCCCCGGCGACCAAACGACTGGTGTTCGCCTCGGGCGCGGTGGTGATGCAGGACGGCAGCGTCATCGACATCGGCCAGTTCGATTTCTCCCCGGGGAACAAGGTCGAAAAGGACGTATCGAGCGGCGGGGGCACCATCTTCATCACCGACACCAAGCCGACCCTGAAGATCAATCCCTATTCCGTCGCCGGGGATGGCGAGTTTTTGCGACTGCTGAACTCCGAGGCTGTCGCGTTCCAGGCGAGCTTCAACAACGGCGCCATGGTCCTGGATATCCCTGTCGCCGTTCGGGTCAAGACGGGCAAAAAGGAGCGCGCCGGACGTTTTTCCGACGAAATCGAATTCGAATGCATCGAGACCAACGGCGACGACGCATTCTCCCTGCTGTTCACTTGAAACCACGAGGACCATTCCATGCTGAAACTCGCTCTCAACGCCGACGCCCCATACATCCTGAAAGAGGATCGGGATTCGGCGGCGCCGACGACGTTTTATCTCAAGACCCTGACCGTCGGTGAACGGATGCAGCTGGCCAACCTTGGGGATCTGGCCGCCAGTGACAACCCCCAGGCCCAGTTCAAGGCCATGCTCGATTATTGCAAGCTGGGGGTGCGCAGGATCGAGGGGGAGGGAATCCCGGAGTCGGCGAGCGTGGCCGACATCCTGGAGAGCGTGGTGGATCCCGGGGTGATCATCGAGCTGGCCAGCGCCATCACCGATCACAACCGTCTCGGAGACGCGCCGGCAAAAAACTCCGACGGGCGGTCCGGGCCGCCCGATCCCGCCGGGAGTGCGGCTGTTGCCCTCGTCACGCCGGAGCCCCGGAGCGGTGCCAGGAAGAAACAGAAATAGTCTGGCTCGGTGACAGCGAGCCCTCCAGAGAGTGCCCCATGTTGTTGCTGCCACGGTTCCGGGGGATCTTCCAGCTCTGGCACCACTACCAGAAAGGCCACCTGCCCGTTGCGGGCGGGGTGCTGGACCAGCCGGCGGTCACCATGCAGTGTCTGGAGCTGATCGACAACGAGATGCGCCGGATCGACCAGGAGGAGAAACCGCAAAATGACATGCCGTGATTTCGAACTGGCGATGGTCATCAAGGCCCAGGACGAGGCCAGCCAGGCGCTGGGCCGGATCGGGGAGAGCATCAAGGCCATCGGTCTGGCGCTGGCCGCCTTCGCCACCGCGGCCATTGGCGCAGCCGCCGCAGCCGGCAACGCCTTCGCGGAGTTCCAACAGGGACTGCTCAACGTCCAGGCCGCCAGCGAGGGCACCCGGGAGGATTACGAGAAATTCAAGAAGGCGGCGCTCGAGGCCTCCGAAGCCACCAAATTCAATCCCAAAGAGACGGTCCAGGCCCTGTACGACCTATCGTCCGCAGGCCTTAAAGCCGCCGACGCCATCAAGACCTTGAACCCCGTGCTGCAGCTGGCCTCCGCCTCCAACGCCTCCCTGGGACGGACCGCGGAAAACGTCATCATGGTCATGGGGCAATTCAACCTTGGCGCCGAGAAAGCCCAGGGTATTGCCGACACCATGACCGCGGCGATTTCCGCCTCCACCATGAACGCCGAACGGATCACCGTGGCGTTCCGCAACGCCGGGGCCACGGCCAACGCCATGGGACAGTCCTTCGAGGGAACCACGGCGCTGTTGTCCCTGCTGACCAACTCGTTTGTCAGCGGCGAGGCCGCGGGCACCGGACTGAAATCCCTGCTCAACGAGATGAACCAGAAATCCAAGGAGTTCGGCATCGAAATGCGCGATGCCGCCGGCAAGACCAAGCCGCTTGTGGATATTCTGGACGGCATGAAACGGGCCGGCTGGGACGCGGACCGGGCGGTGACCAAGTTCGGTTCCGACGCCGGGCCTACGCTGGCCATCCTGCTCAACGCCGGCACCGACGCCCTGCGGGAGATGGAGGAGAAAGTCCAGGCCAACGGTCAGGCCGCCAAGGCGGCGGCGATCCAGAACAGCGGCCTCAAGGCCGCGCTCACCTCCCTGGCCTCCACGTTCGACGTGCTCTCCATCAAGATGGGCGAGGCCGTGGAGCCGGGGGAAAAGCTCATGGCCAAGCAGCTGGAGTGGTTTCTGAAACTCCCGGGCGTGGTCTCGGCGGCGCAGTCCCTGGGGGCGGCGGTGGGATCGATGGGGCAATACGTCGTGCCCATTCTGCTCGATATCGCCAACGCCGGCATCTGGATGGCCAACCAGTTCATCTACATCGCCAACACCCCGGCGTTCCAGTGGCTGAGGGCGCAGTTCCACTGGATCGGTCTGGTGGCCGAGGACGTTTTCAAGCGCGTCAATGCCGAGACCGCCCGGTTCGGCGGATTCTTCAACACCGTCTCCGCGGTCATCCGCGTGGCGGCCAACGCCATCGTCGGCGGAGCCCTGAACATCATCGACGCGGCCATGAAAGCCTCCGGAACCTCCTGGAAGGATGTCTCCAACGGCATTGTCGCGGCCTTCAAATGGGTCATGGGCACGGCCTGGCAGCTGGCCGACGGCACCTATCGGGCGATGGTCGAGTTCGGCGCCGCCCTGAACGCAAACGGCATCACCACCCAGTCCGTGGGACGCGTCATCGCCGCGGCGTTCAAATGGATTTTCCAGGGGGCGCAGGAGGTCTGGAAGGGGGGCGGGGAGGCCTTCTCCGGCCTTGGCAACACCATGCGGGAAAACGGCGTCACTATCCGTTCCGTGGTCTCCGGGATCGTCACGGCCTTCAACTGGATCAAGGAAGCGATTACCGGGCTGGAGCCGCAGTTCAAGGCCTGGGCCGCCGCCGCGGCGCCCCATATCCAGTCGATACGCAATGAGATCAACTGGTTTGGCTACACGCTGGAGGCCAAAGGCATCACCACCAGATCCGTGATCGACAACATTGTCGCGTTCTTCGGACGCCTCAAGGGAGCGGTCCTGGAGATGATGCCGCATGTCCAGGCGTGGGGCCTTGCCCTGAGTCAGGCGTTCGACGAGGTCAGACGGATCGCGGGCGTGCTCTGGGATGGGGTTGGCAGCGCCTTCGGCAAGATCGTGGCTGAACTCAAAAAGATGGGAATCATTTCGGGTGACGTCTCCGGGAACGTCAAAAAGGGCTTGCTGGAGATGTTCTCCGGCATGGAAGGCTCCGCTCTGGACAAACTGAAAGCCTTTACGGAACACCTGAAAGAGATGAAACCCACCTCCGGGGATGTGTCGAAATGGATTGTCGACAAGTTCAATGAGATTGTCGCCGGGATCAAGGATTTCTACAACAAGGCCAAGGCCGAATTTATTGAAGCCGCCAAAAAGATTGATGAGGCTCAAGAGAAAATTTACAAGATCTACCAAACAATCAAAGGTTGGATGGAAGAGCTGGAATCGCTCGTTGATCTTGTTGACACGGTTTTAAGCCCTATCGTTGAGCTGGCCAGTGCGGTGCTGGAGCCGCTCTGGACGGTTATCGGATGGATTACCGATTGGCAGGTAGAGGTCGCCAGAGACCTTCTTGGCATTGGCGTTCTTTTTATTGCCGGACTATCAAAGATGGTGCTTGTGTTCGGGAAATCCATCGGCGAATCCATTGGCTGGACCGTCAAAAAATTTGATGATATCGGCCCGGCCTTCAAGAAAATGCGCGACGGGGCGCAGGAATTGGCGAATAACATCAAACAGTCGGTCGAAGAAATCGCCGAAAATTCGTTCAACTGGCTGGTGGAGTCCCTCAAAGGAATCTCCGACAAAATCGGCGAGATCGTGGACGGGATCGCCGACAAGTTCCGCAATCTCTGGAACAAGATCACCGGCGGATCCTCCTCTCCCGGCAAGCCCAACATCACCACCAGCAATGGCGGCGGGGGCGGCGCCGGGACGATCTCTGATGACGGCGGCAATGATTCAGGAGGATTCAAAGGCACCGGCGGTGGCGGTTACAGCACCGTGAACTGGTATCCCGGGGTAACCCTGGGCTACGCCTCCGGCACCGACTACATCCCCAGGGACGGGCTGGCCAGGGTGCACCAGGGGGAGCGTATCGTATCCAACACCTCCACATCCTTTGGCGACATCAGTCTGAACATCTCCGGCGGGTCGGGCGTGCCATCGCACGCCGAATGGCGACGCATCGTGCGCGCCTACGTCATGCCGGAACTTGCGGTCATGGCGGTGCGCTGATGATTCTCCTGTCCTCTCCCACCATCACCTCACCAATAGCCCAGGTCGAACTGCCGGACGTCGAGCAGATGCCGGCCTCCCGGCCCATCCGCAAACGCCAGCTCGTGCTCGAGACCGACGCCGGCATTGTGACCACGTATGAGGTCGGGAATGCCACCATAGGCGTATTCACCATGACCCTCTACCCTTTGTCGAGAGACGACGCCGCGGCGATCTATAGATTTTTCTCCTCCGCGGACGAGACGGTCGGAGTCAATGGCCGGGCCAAAACGTGGCAGTTGCGGGATTCCTGGGGGGCCCGTCTGACCGTCCGGTTCGCCCAGGACGTGCTGGAACCGATCCAGCGCACCCCAAGAACCTGGCAGGTCTCCATCACCCTGCGACAGGTGATCTGATGCGCAACTTCACCTACTACTTGGCCCAACAACTGTCACGCACCGACGGCGCCGGATTCCGGCCCGTGGTGGTGATCGAGGCCAGACAGGCCGGAGGATCCCCCGTTATCCGGACCTTGAGCACTGCCGCCACGGTCGGCCAGAACACCGGGCTCGATCCCACCCTGTTGTCCGTTTCCAGCATCGACGAGGCCCCGGGCAGGCTCGGGGATGTGACCGTCGAGGTGGTGGAGACCGCGCAAAACCGCGCCGTCATCCGGCCTTTGCAACTGGTGTCGATCTATCTCGTACCCACGGCGGCAGAAGCCGATACCATCGACCCCCAGAACGTACTTTTCAAGGGGACCATCTCCAGCCCCATTGTCCGGGCCAACGGCAGGATCCGCTTTGATGTCGTCTCCTGGGCCAACGAGCACAACAAGAAAATCTATCACCCCATTCTGGCAAGTGACTTCCCCAAGATCGATCCCTCCCTGATTGGAAAGAGCATGCCGGTCATCTATGGGACAATCAAGAACGTGCCGTTATTCCTGGAAAACTCTCCCAGGAAAACCCGGCTGGCCAGCGCTATCACTGCCACGGACACGACGATTATCTTAAGAGATGCCCTCCCACTTATAGCCTCTTTTGAAATATATATAGAAGATGAGCTAGTTATTATTAGAGAGGTCAGTGACAAAACCCTTAAAGACTGTCAACGTAGAAATACCAGCGGGATATATCCATCCGATCATGTGGCGGGAGCTATAGTCACCGAGTGCGAGTTGCGCCCGCGGTTTCTCGCCGGCAATGGCCCATTCAAGAATGTGACCGACATCAGTATCGATGGGGTGCTGACGGATGGACTATTTTACACGGAAATAAATAACATCACATCCGATTTGACATTCAATTGGAGCGCTGGAATGAAAGCTCCGAATGAGTGGAATGTTACGGCCACAGTATCAGGAAAATTTAGTACTGGACTATTTTTTCTTGATAAAGACATGATATACAACGCACTGCTCGAACAGCCCGATCATATCGTCCGGCACCTGCTGCGCCTCTACGGCGGCGCAACACTCTACGAAATTGACGGCGACCCCTGGGACCGAAACGGCGGGTTCGACGATTTTACCGGCATCACCCTGGGGATCTACCTCCCCGAACCCACGACGGTTTTCGAGGTGCTTGGCGAGATCGGACGGCAATGCAACGCCATCATCACCTTCTCCGGCGACCGATGGATCATGCGCAAATACCCCTCCCCCCAATCCACCCCGGTGGCCACCCTCACCGAGGCCGACATCCTGCGCAACGAAGGCGGCTCCAGCACCCTGTCCATCTCCTCGGCGGATCTGGGCGCCATCTATAACAAGGTGTCGTTGCGGGCCGGGGCCATCCCTGACGGCTCCTGGACGGTCGTCAAGACCTGCGATTTCCCGGACCATCAGGAGCTGTTCGGGGTCAGGGAGGGATCCCTGGACCTGCCGTTCTTCCACAACGAAACCCAGGCGGACGCCCAGGTGGCGGAACTGGTCCGCCGCAACAGCGGCTTGACGGAGGAGGTCTCGTTCTCCACCACCCTGGCCCATCTCGCCCTGGAGATCGGTGATTTCGTCCGCATCAACCACGCCCCGACCAATACCGACCTCTCCGGCCAGGTGATCGCCCGGCGTTACAGCCTGACCGGCAGCGAGTTCGGAGCCATCCAGATGACCATCCGGACCGTGGTGTGACATGGACGATTTCTCCATCCCTCTGGTGGCGGGCGATCACGGCAGGGCGCTACGGTTCACCCTCCGGGATCGCCTTGCCGCCGCTCCGGGGCGGCTGTTGAATCACTACGACCCGGAGACCTGGGCCCCCTGCGATCTGACCCGGGTGGTCGCCATCCGCGTCCCGGTGCAACCCCGGGACCGCTCCCGCCCTCCATACCCCCTGACCGCCATGAAACTTGCGCCCTACACAAGCGGCCTTTGCCAGATGATCTGGCCGCCGGAACTCTTCGCCGTCCCGGGCCACTACGAGGCCGAGGTCTCTTTGGAATATGCCGGCGGGGCGATGGAAACGGTCTACGGACGCATGGTGTTCATCGTCAAGGAGCGCCTCCGGTGATGCTCCAGCCTACCCCTCTCAATCGGCTTTGTCTGACCGATCTGCGCTGGAGCGACACCCTTGCCGGACGAGCGGACGAGGTGGTCACCCTCCTGGAATCGCTGGAGATGGACCAGCATGACCGGGCCCGTATCGCCGATGCCTTGATTCTGCGGGTGGCGGCGCCCGCGGATGCAATCGGTCTCTCCGAACTCTTGACCGCCTCTCTTCATGCCGTCACCGAAGACGCCGTCGGGGTGCGGGATGGAGTTCAGGTGTCGATGTCGATTCGGCTGGACGAGACGGTTTCGTTGACCGACAGCGTCGGCACCAGGCGCGCCGTGATTCTGGATCCGGATACGACCGATGCCACCTCAACCTGCATGATGGCCTTCCCTGCCCATGACAGCGCCGGCGTGACCGACTCGATCCAGGCAGCCCTGGCCGTGGCCGTGCCGGTCGATGCCGCCTCTTTCACAGACACCCTGACCGGAGAACTGACCGCCGGCAGCGTATTCGGGCGCGCGCTGGTCGGCGATGCGCTTCTCGGTTGACCTCATCAAACACCATCAAGGAGTTTTTCCATGCAGCAAAACGCAGCTTCCATCGTCTCCCCCGCCCGGTTCTGTGACACCCTGCGGGTTTATCGCAACGGCGTTCTGATCGATCAGATCGAC
>JADGAB010000180.1 GCA_015232245.1 Magnetococcales bacterium
TGATCAATGAAGAACGTATTCCCATTGTCTACGGGAATGCCGTCATGGAACAGAGTCTGTATCAACGTACCCGTACCCGTCTTTGGGGAGAATACGGATTCAATGCCGATGTCTCCATGCGCTTGCAACTCACCAACGAATTTTTTGATAATGTGGAGGGCAAACCGGATGGGGCCCCGTCCAGGAGTCAACGTTTTCCGAGTGAAATCATACCCGATAATGTATACATGGACATCAACCATCTGCTTGGAGGCAATCTGGATCTGCGCATCGGGCGTCAGGATCTGTTTTATGGGACGGGAAAAATCATTCTGGATGGCACCCCGGAAGATGGTTCCCGGACAAGCTATTTCAATGGGATCAAGGCTGCGTACCGGATGGACAATGATGTGAGTGTCGATCTGTTTGGCGTCATGAATCGTTACGATGATGATCTGGCGATCAACAACAGACACTGGATCATTTCTCCAAACAAGATCGATGAAAGTGCCATAGGTCTCTATCTGAAGAATAATCACAAACAATACCCTTCAGAATTGTACTATGTTTACAAGCACGAAAACGATGTGTCGGCTGCCAATAATGATGTCAACCTGCACACCTTTGGTGCGCGGTTGATGCCAAATTTTACTGACGCTCTTTCCGGAAATCTGGAAGTGGCTTTCCAGACCGGCGATATGAAAAATAATGCCATTACCGATATCGGAGGTTGGCTGGTTGATGCGAAATTGGCCTATAAGCTTCCCGTGGCCCCATCATTCAAGCCTGTTGTCGATGTAAGCTATTATTATCTTTCCGGAGACGACCAGAACAGTCGCTCGAAATATGAAGGGTGGTGGCAGGTTTTTGGTCGCTGGTCTCAGGACCGGGAATTGTATGTCTATTCATCCATCGGCGTGAATGCTTCGCCTCGCAACGCTCCTGGCTGGTGGACCAACTTGTCCGCGCCCTCGGTGGGTCTCAATCTGGCCGTTGCCGAGAAAGGTCGGCTGGACATGCGTGGCGCCTGGTTGATGGCCAATGTGGATGATGGCGCCGGCACGGGGAAAAATCGCGGATTGTATTTTACCTCGATCTATGATCATCAATTCACTGAAAAGCTTTCAGGTCAGGTCATTTTCGAATTTCTCAACCCGGGCAACTATTATCTGGACTCCACCAGGGATGCCCATTTCACCCAGTTTCAGGCAATCTACAAATTCTGACGCATTGTTGAACCAGCTGCGGCGACTTTCATGTGCCGCGTGAACCGCCGTATGCGAAACTGTACGCAGAGTGCCCCGTCACTGCCCGATGTTCAGCGTCCGGGACGGTAGGGGGGGTGATAGTCGAAGACCAGCCGATGGTTCCCCGCGGGCAAACGGATCCCCCAGAAGGCGTGATCCGCCGGAAGAATGGTCCCGGCAACCCCGTTGATGGTCACGCGCCAGTAGGGATCGTAGCTGTTGGTGACCAGCAGCAGCGCCGGTCCCGGTGTGTTGGCGCTCACCTCCAGATGATCCGGGGTGTAGCGGGTGAAGCGGGCGGTGCCCGGTTCCAGCACCGGGGGAGTCTGCTGCCAGTCGGGAAAATCCCGGCTTTCCAGATAGGCGGTCCGGGAGAGTTCTGTCGCGTTGCCGCTGGCCAGGGCGTCCAGCAGCGCTTCGGGCTGCTGGAAGAGCCGCACGGTTTCCGGGAAAAAGAGGCGCGGCAGCGCCGCGCGGTTTTCGTACACGTACAGGGCGTGATGGGGCGGATTCCCCCGCAGGGTGCGCCAGATTTTCTCTCTCAGCCGCAGCGCTTCCCACTCCTGACCCTGGGCCAGTTCTTGCGCCGGATCGTGCCACAGGGCCAGATCGGGATGACGCAGCGGCCATTGGGAGACCAGAAAACGGGCGTTGGCCAGGGACAGAAGATCCATGTTGAACCAGTCGCTCATCTCCAGGGGCGCGCGCCGGGCAAAGCGCTCCTCGGGGCGCATGAACAGATAATACCATTTGATGGTCCGTCCGGTCTGTTCCGGATGGGCGACCATGGTTTTGGCCACCACCCGTTCCCACAACTGGTGATAGCGGGCCGAGTGCAACCGGTAGTAGCCATCCACGGTTTCCAGACCATAGGCGTGCATGACCGCCGGATAGATGCGTCCTCCGGAGGCGGCGGTGATGGAAGGGGGCCAGGTGCCGACACTGGCCACCCGGAACGGCGGGGTGTCGGGTCGGCGTTCGGTGGCCAGTTTCAGCAGCACCGGATTGGTGAAGTGGACCGTGTAGTTGTCCGTGGAGAGCCGGTGCATGAGTTGCCGGGTCACCTCTTTCCAGTTGGCCACCGGCAGGAGCAGGGCCAAGAGCGTCACCAGGGTGATCATCAGCCGCATGGGGCGGGAGTCCGGGGCCTGGCGACGGGCCAGATCCAGCCCGGCGCCTCCCAGCAGTGGACCCAGAAAAATGGTGAACTGGTTGAAATCAAGAAGATTTCCCCGGGATGGAGGGATCCACTGGGGCAGATTGCACTGGAGCCAGTAGCCGACCTCGGAACCGAGACCGGCAACGAGGTAAATCCCCAGCAGTCGCCATGCCTGGCGTTTCTCCTGCCGGGCCACGAGCATGCCCAGGAGAAACAGCCCCAGATAGAGCCCGTTCTGGGGCAGAAGCTCCCAGCCCATGATCTCCCAGGCGTGTCTGGCCATGTCGGTCAGGGATGGTCTGGGTACGGACTGGGCGATCTGTCCGATCTGACCCCGGGTGGTGAAGGGGCTGTAGGTCAGCAGGGCCAGCAGTTGGGTGGACTCTCCCAGGGCGATGCCGATGGCAAAGGCGGCGAAACAGCCCCAGCCCTGTTTGAAAGGAACTCCCCGGGCGATCCAGAACCAGAATGGCAGACCGAGCATGATGAAAAAGGTGTAGATCACCGACTGGGCCACCAACGCGGTGGTCAGCCCCAGCAGCAGGGCCAGGAGCATCCCCCGTTTGGCCGGCTGACCGAGGATCCGCTCGAACAGCAGAAAGGTCAGGGCGACCGCCGGCAGTCCCAGCGCCTCCACCAGCTTTAGGTCCTGGACGTTCCAGAAGTACAGCGAAAAGGCCATGCCGGCGAATGTCGCGGCGATGGCGTCGAATTTCAGGACATCCCGGCACAGGCGGAAGGTGAAATAGCCCGCCAGAAACCGTTGCAGCCACATCATGAACCCGTAGACCGCCCAGGCCGGAAAAAACAGATAGGGCAGACCGTCCACCAGAAAGCTGTCCACCTGGGGATGGACCATGGAGGGCATGCCGCCGCTGAAACGGGGTTGCCAGAAGGTCCAGCCATACTCCAGCAGATCCCGGGCCGCAGCGATCCGGTAGGGAACGTTGAAATCCAGGTTGTCCTGGACCCGCATGTAGGAGTCGGGGCCGAGAATCCAGTAGATCGCCGAGATCAGCGCCGACCAGAGCAGCCAGAAGAGCCATCCGTGCCAGCGGTTCTCAGGAAGCGGAACGGTGCCGGCGGTTGGCGGAGAGAGCATGTTCCACAGGTGCGCAAGTCTCATGGGGATGGCTCGGAACGGGTGATCTGGCGGACGGTGTAGATCTTTTTCCCCGTGGCCTCGTGCCCTACCCGGACCAGCATCTCCAGCACCAGTCCCGTGGCCAGAAGCTGACTGCCGAACAGAAACATCATGATGGCGATCTGCAGAGTGCCACGCAGGTCGGAGTGGTTGATCAGGTAGTCCAGGATGATGTAGAGGATCAGGGCGAAACTGGTGGTCATGAAGGTGGCGCCGGTCAGACCCATGACATGCATGGGGCGGGTGCCGAAGCGGCTCAGGAAGGCCAGGGTCAGCACGTCGAAGAAGACCCGGAAGGTCCGGGTGATGCCGTATTTGGAACGACCGGTCTTGCGCATCACGTTGGTGATGGGGATCTCGCAGATCGATGCGCCCCGTTCCGCGGCCAGCACCGGAATGAATCGATGCAACTCCCCGTAGAGATTGATCTCTTGCACCACTTCCCGGCGGTAGGCCTTGAAGGTGGTGCCGAAATCCTGCAACTCCACCCCGGAGCGCTTGGCCATCATGCGATTGGCGATCAGCGATGGGAGACGGCGCAGCCAGAAATTGTCGATCCGGTTGGCCCGCCAGCCGCTTACCAGATCGTAGCCTTCGTGGATCTTGTCCAGAAAGAGTCCGATCTCCGACGGAAGATGCTGCATGTCTCCGTCCATGGCGATGATGATCTCTCCCCGGGCCAGATCGAAACCGGCCTGCAGGGCCGCGGTCTGCCCGTAGTTCTTGCGAAAGTCCGCGAGCACGAAGGTGAGGCGTTGGTGGGGCGTTCGGATCAGGTCATGGAGGATCCGGCTGGTTTTGTCCCGGCTGCCGTCATTGACATAGATCACCTCGAAGGTCGGTTCCAGGGCGGACAGGGCGTGGATCATCTCCTGGTGGAACCGGGAGATGATCTCCTCTTCGTTGTACAAGGGCACGACAATGCTGACCATGGCCATGAGATGTCACGCTCCCGTTTCAGGACAGGTGGGCATAGGAGATCAGGCGGATGTCGGCATCCTGGAGCGCCTGCCGGATGGAGGGCGCGGTCAGGATGGCCAGTTCCGCCTCGCGGGTGGAGTCGATGTAGAAGGAGCCGAAATCCCTGGTCTCAAGTCGATGGGTCGCATCCACGCGACCGGGATGGCAGCAGAGTTCGTGGATTCCCGGAGAGAGGGTCCGCAGGGTCTGTTCCAGGTGGAGGGGCTGCATGTTTCCGGTCATGGCAATGCCGGTCTGGTGGTCGGCGTGGCGGATCGGCCCGTGTGGCAACCGGCGGAGATTGCTCCAGATCATGAGATTGAGCATAGAGACCTTGACCATTTTCGTCAAGCCATGTTGCAGGGTCGGGGTCTCCATGGCGCAGCGGAGGGCGGGAATCCGGTAGCTCTCGGCCAGACGCAGCACCAGGGAAAACAGCGGCGGAAATTGCTGGTGGTGTTTCTCTCCGTCCAGGTGGGTGACGGGAATGCCCTGGGCCAATACCCGTTCGATCTGTGCCCGGTACTCCCGTTCGATCTGGAGTCGCTCCCGCCGGAAGAGCGCGACGGGCAGCCGTTTCCAGGAGAGATACAGGCGTCCCTGACGGGTGATCTCCGGCAGTTCCGCCGGATCCAGCAACGGCGGTCCACGCAGCACGTTGAGATGCACGCCGACGCCCAGTCCGGGAGTGCTTTTGAGCAGCTCCATCCCCTGTTCGAAAGCCCGACCGTTGGCCAGTACCGTGGTGCTGGTGACGATCCCGCGTCGATGGCTCTCCAGAATGCCCTGATTGATGCTCTGGCTCAATCCGAAGTCGTCCGCGTTGACAATCAGTTGTCGGTCGGTCATGGCGTTTCTGGGAGAACGGCAAAGAGTGGAATGGCGCTTCAAGGGTGAACATGCCCGGGGGGGGTGAAAATGTCAAAGACAAAATCACTTTCAAAGCCCCCCGACAGACAATTTGTCTGTGGCCTTTTGATCTGATCCCGGGTACTCTCTGAGAGGCTGACAAGGCTGGATCATCTTCCAGGAATTCAATGATTTACTTAACAAATAAAGAGAACGCCCATGGAGGTCAAGGAGAGCAGGGAAGAGAAGAGACGTCTTGCGCGGGCGGAACGGCTGCTTGAGGATCTGACCATGCCCTCCCGTCCGGATGTGCTGCTGGAGGTGATGCGCGCCCAGTCCGGGTTCGCGCCGGATCCGGTGGCCGTGACCGATCTGATTCTCACCGACATGACCCTTGCGGCAGCCGTGCTCGCCGCGGCCAATACCACCCTGCCGGGCTGGAAACGCAAACTGATCTCCATCGAAGGGGCCGTGGCCCTGCTGGGATTCGAACGGGTGCGCGCCATTGTCTCGGAACAGTTCCTGAGCGCCCCTCTGGTGGCCCGGGATGGGCCGTTCCAGAGTCTGCGGCTGCGTTCCGTGGAGGCGGGGCGCGTCGCGGCCCGTCTGGCCCGCATGCTGCCGGATGTGGCGCCCCATTGTCTCAACGGCTATCTCCCCGCCGTGGCCCCGGATGACGCCTATGCCGCCGGATTGCTCCACGATTGCGGGCTCATTCCCATGTTGCGCGCCTTCCCGGATTACGCCATCTTCTGTCGCGAGGCCCATGGCCAGGGAGGGGTGGTGGATCTGGTCGCCGCCGAGAATGAACGGTTTGGCACCAATCACTGTCTCACCGGCTATCTCATGGCCAGTTCCTGGCGTTTGCCGGAATCCTTGTGCCGTATTATCCGTGTGCATCACCGGATCGAAGATTTCAACCGGCCCGGCGAAAAGGTCCGGGAACGGCAACATCTGGTGTTGAGGGCGATTCTGCATCTCTCCGCCTCGGTGTGCGGAGGAGAAACCCGGGGCTCCTGGCTGGTGGTGGAGGAGCGGATCGCCGCCTTTTTCGGTCTGGAATCCGCCCGTCTGGAAGATGTCCGCATGGGGATCGATCCGGTCTGATGGGATGAGACTGGCATGGATGATGGATTTTCGTTCAGAAGTGTGTTCTAATGGATCAGATGGCCGCGACGCGGCGGAAATTGGATCCGGGCAGCAGGTTTTTTTACCTTGGAGGATAATGATATGGCACAAAAGAAAAAAGCAAAGGCTAAAGGAAAAGACAAGTCTCAGGCCAAACGCTCCGTCGGGGCTGGTGAACAACGCATCGACAGCCTGGAAAAGCGCATCGTCGCGCTCGAAAAACAGATGTCCGAAAAGCTCGACCAGCTCGCCGAACGCAATTCCGCCCTGCTGCGCAAGACCACGGAACAGATGCGGCAATTGTCGGATCGTCAGGCCGCCCTGTTGCGCATGACCACCGAACGGGATGCCCAGTTGTCGGAACGCAACTCGGCCCTGTTGCGCAAAGTCACTGAACAGATGGATCAACTGGCCGAACGCAATGCCGCCATCATTCGCAAGTTCAAAACATCAGCCGGGGAAGAGGAAGAGGGCAAATCCGGCTCCGCCAAGGCGAAACCTGCCGACAAGTAAATCTTTGGTTTCTGGATGGGTCGGGTATTCCTTTGACCTTATGCGCCTTCCCCTGACACTCCGCCCTTTTCTGCATGCGGTCCACGGGCAGAAGGCTTCAA
>JADGAB010000181.1 GCA_015232245.1 Magnetococcales bacterium
GCTTGACACGGGGGAGAGGGCAATACGGAGAGGCCACCTGAACACCGCACAGGGGCTTGAAGCAGGAACCGGATGGCATCCAAAAAAGGCGGGGACCAAAGTCCCCGCCAGGATCTCAGCAGCGCTTGGATCTGTCAGGATCTAACAGATCATTGGGATACGGAACTCAACTCGAAGACCTCCAGGCCGTTCCGGTAACGCTCCAGAATGGGTTTGATCTTGTCGTTCGCAGCCTTGATGCAGCCATCAGATGTCGGATCTTTGCAACAAGGATCGCACTTGGGATCGGTCGGAGTGCCGCAAAGAGGATTGTTCTTCAAATCGCTTTTGGCCAGTTCCAATTCCTGGATAAACTTCCCCCGCCACTCGTTCACCTGGTTATCGCCAGCCGGGCTGATCCGTTTCTGGAAGGCCTTGTTGGTGGAATCCAGCGCCACATCGAGCAGACGTTTGGATGTTGCCACATCCGACGCCCCCATCGTGGCCGCCTGGGCCGCAAGAGAGGCGGCGGCGCCGAGCACACTCGTGCCCACCTTGTTGTAGGCGGTGACCAGATCGGCGGGTTCATTATCGAAACTTTTCAGATCCCAGTTGCCAACACCATCCCGGATCAAGGCGATGGTGGTCTTGCCCATGCCGCTGGCGTAAACGGTGTTGATCCGCGACCAGTAATTATCCCCATAGAGGCGCTCGAACATGCGCACCCGACTCACGCTGTCCATGGGACCGAAAACGCCACTGGTCCATGCTTCAACCTCACTGGGAGCCTTGGCCTTCAGCCACACAAAAAGATTGTTGATATCCGTGGTCTGCGAATCGGAGAGATAGACACTCAACGGTAACTTTCTTCTGTCGATCGGTTCTTTGCAATCGACCTGAATTTGTAACGCATTGACACGCGACCCGATCTGATTGCCATATTCCGAGGCAAGTTGCGCAAGAAGCACTTGAGCCACGCGCAACTCATCATTATTGGTAATATATGGCAGGAAGCTTGCGGTAATATTGACAGAGATCGCCTTCAAGGTTATGGCGGTTGCGGCCCCTTTTTTCAGGTAACCATTAAGGCTATCCGAATTACAGCTCTGTCTTTTCTTCAGAGCCGTCAACTCTATCAGAATCTGATTGGACTGTTGCTTGAGAGTCTCCAGCTGCATCCAGTCATATTGACCGATTTGCCGGGATGTATTGATGTTGGATTTCAACAGAAAAGAGTCATACCGTCTTGCCACGAGATCGGCTTGTTCGGTAATCGCCTGCAATTCACTGCATTGAATATCGACCGATTTGGAAAGCGGTCCCTTGTACACATCCACCTCCACTCGCATGGCCGAGGCCGGGGTCATGGAGCCGCAACCGGGCAGCAGGGAGACCCAAAAGATGAGCAACAGAGGAACAAACCCTTTTCTGGAACAAAAGTGAAAGAGAGCGTGGCTTTGGTTCATGGCGTGGGTCCTCCCATGGTCTTGATGATGGCATCAATCATATCCACGGCATTCTTGCCGCTGCTCTGATTTTCCAACAGCAGATTGCGGGCCTGCAGTTCCCGGTTACGCTCTTTCATGACGATTGGCCCCAGATCCTGACGATAGGTGCTGGAAAGGAGCGCACTGGCTTGGGTAAGGGTGCCGATGAGGGGTTTGGCCTCGCTGGTCATGGACATCACCAGGCGCATGTCCTGATCATAGGTCTCGACCCCCTGAGGCCCGAGCACCTGGAATCCCCGCCGCTCCTTGCCATTGCTGCAATCTGCCGTGACATCACTGCTGACAGCACCAGCACCGCCGGCAGCACCAACTCCAGCACCACCGCCAGGCGGTACGATTTTTGGCGGGGGAGGATCAGGAGGGCAATTCTCTTTTTTTTCTCCCGTCGGGCCGGCCTGACACTGCCCCTTGAGAGGGGCGCCAAAGGGATCGACCTGCGCCTTGCTCAAAAATCCGGATTCGAATTTGACCGTGCTTCCCAAGGCACCCGCCTGCCCGGTCATGCGGAAGCGGTACAGATTATCGGTCGTTACCTGGTTGTCTTTTTTGCACAGATCCACCACACGGATATAATGGGTTGTCCGGAACAGGACATCCTTGTCTTCATGGGTCGGATCGATCCCCTCTCGGACCGTCATATGGCTTGGCACGGCGCACCCTCCAAGCCCGGCCCCAAGCAACAGGCAGGCCGTCATGTTACGAAGATTATCAAAAGTCATATTGCACTCCCCCTCAAAACGAGCCACAGGATACGAATACCAATGCGTAACCTTCCATAAAGTTCGCGAGGAGATATTACCAATGATTCCTTGAAATGTCAATAAAATTGTATAAAAGTCATAAGTTTTGTTAATCGGTTGTCACTTCACGCCGAAACATCCGACAAGTCAATCTTTTCATGGGTGTTGCGCTGTTTTATTTGAAGATAAAATTACATACGGACCATGCCTGACTCATCGCGCCAGGGTAAAGAAAAAAACACTCCCCTCCCCCGGTTCGGATTCGACCCAAATGTCGCCGCCGTGGCGTTCGGCGATCCTTTGGCAGATGGCAAGGCCGACACCGGCGCCGGGATGGGTGGCGTTGCTGTGGAGGCGCTGGAACATCAGGAAAACCCGCTCCCGGTGGCGCTCCTCGATGCCGATGCCGTTGTCCCGGACCGAGAATTTCCAGAACCCCTCCAGGGTTTCCACCCCCACATGGATGCGGGGGGGCTGGGTGCCACGGAACTTGATGGCGTTGGCCAACAGATTCTGAAACATGCGCACCAGTTGAAAGGCATCGGCCCGCACCTCGGGCATGGGATCCCGGGTGACCAGCGCCTCGGCCTGCTGGAGGGTGGTGGCCAGATTGCGCAACACCTGATCGAGCACCCGTTCCACGGAGATCAGACGGAGCGGCTCGACTTGGGTGTTGACCCGGGCAAAACCGAGCAGCGCCTCGATCACCTCCTGCATGTGGCGGGTTCCTTCCACCATGTGATCCAGGCACTGATCCGCCTTGTCATCCAGTTGACTCCGGTAGCGCCGCGCCAGAAGCTGAGCGAAGCCGCTCACCTGGCGCAGGGGTTCCTGAAGCTCATGGGAGGCGACATGGGCAAACTGCTGCAGATCCCGGGTGGCGCGATCCAGGGCTTCGGTCCGTTCCGCCACCCGTTTTTCCAGTTGGACATTGAGCTGGCGCAGGGCATCTTCCATGCGTTTCCGATCGGTGATCTCCGTGGCGATGTTGCCCACCGCGGCCACCTGACCCTGGGGGTCAAGCAGAGGAAATTTCACCACGATCCAGGTGCGCAACCCCTCCCCGTGCGCCCAGATCTCCTCCACCTCGAAGGGACCCACCTCCAGGGCACGGAGATCGTTGATCCGAATCCGTTCGGCCACATCCACGGGAAACAGATCAAAATCGCTCTGCCCCAGAAAGCCATCGGCGCGCACTCCGAACAACTCCTCGAAGCGCCGGTTGACCAGCAGATACGCTCCCTGGGCATTCTTCAGAGTGATCACGGCCCGGGCGTGATCCAGAATCCCCTGCAATCGGGCCTGACTGGCGGTCAGCGAACTGATGGCCCAACGCAACGCCTGTTCCGCGTGTTGCCGCTCCGTCACATCCCGGATGATCTCCTGGATCACCCGCCGCTCTCCCAGACGGAGCAGGCCGGCATTGATCTCCACCGGAATGCGCCCGCCCCGGCTGTCCACGAGATGGACATTGGCGATGAATCCTCCACCCTTCTCCGCCAGGGCGCGGAATTGTTCGTGGGATTGCCCCCGTTCATCCGGGGGATGAAATCGACTCTGATGCTGACCGATGATCTCGGACAGGGGACGCTGCAGCAGTTTTTCCGCCATGCGGTTGGCTTCGAGGATCATGCCGGTTTCGGCGTCGGCCACGAGGATGACATCCCGGGCCGACTCCATCAGCAGACGGAACTTCTCCTCGGAACGGGCGAGGCGCTGGGAGGCGATGTGGGCTTCGGTGACATCCCGGGCCAGCAGCAGATAACCCGCGCCCCGTTTTTCCCAATCCGGAAGCGCGGCCACCCGGAGTTCCAGAATCCGTTCGCCCCGTTCCGAAGGGAGATGATGCATGAACTGGTAATGACCCTGTTTGCGGACCCGGGCGATGGCCGCTTCCAGGCGTTGCCGGTCCACCCCGAGACGACTTTGCAGCTCCCAGAGCCTTACGCCCACCATTTCCGCTGCCTGCTGGCCCAGAAGCCGTTCGGCCAGAGGATTGAAAATACGCACCACCAGGGTTTCATCCATGACGACCATGGCCAGATCCGTGTCGCTCTGCACGATGCCTTCCAGCAGGACCATCCGATCGGGCAGCATGTCATGTTTGCCATCCTGGATATTCCGGGCGACCCGCAGGCGACGGGTCAGGCCCCAGATGATCCAGCCCCCTGCGGCCAGCAGACCGCACAGCAGACCGGTTCCGGCCCACAACAGATCACGGATCTCCCCTCCGGCCTGCCCCTGCAACTCGGCGGCCCGGCCTTTGGCCAGATGAAGCAAGGCTTCGCTGGTCTCCATGACCCTGCGAAAGGCTCCTTCCCGGTCCAGACTGAGCATGGCCAGGGCGCTCGGCACCCCCTGATCCCGGCGCACCCCCAACACGTTGCGACACCAGGCGGTCCAGTTGGCGCTCGCATCTCCCAGAGAGCGGAGTTCGTTCCCGGCTGCGGGAAACGCCTGCAACCGATGCAAAACTTCGCGGATTTCCAACTCCAATCCTTCGATGCGGCTCAGCGCCCCATCCACGCTCTGACCCTCCTGGAGAGCCTCCAGCAGGGCCAGACGCATCATGGCCACGTGATCCCGCAGCTTCATCACCCCGTTGGCCACATCGAAAGGTTGACGATAGATCCGTTCCGTCACCCCGGAGAGTGCCCCAAGACGCTCGTAGGCCAACAGACCCGTCATGATCACCACCACGACCAGCAGAATCCCTCCGGCCCAGATACGTCTGGCGTTCATCCTGTCTCCCTTGCAAACCACACCGACTGTGAGAGGTCAACTCTTGAAAAAAAGCGGGGGGGCTGGGGGATTCATGCCCCAGGATTTTTGCTTTGACTTTGATTCTAAATCTAAACCGTTTTTTGATGCTTGGTCTTACTTACAGAAGTCCAGATGGATTATCCCCAGGGACCCCTATAGTTAAAATATCGCCTCCCGTGAAAGATGACGAACCAGTTGATGCAAGGCGTTCCTGGCTCCATCAAAATCATAGCGGTCCATATGGGAGACAATGGCCTGCACCCCGGCAGCACACTCGCCACCCGCGCCCCGCAACGCCACCTTCAAATCCGCCAGACACCGTTCCGCATCCAGATCATTGCGAACCAGACGCTCATCCAAAGCGGCGAACAGGGGATTCAACCTCTCCAGGGAGAGTTCGACCGTCGGATACTCCCCATCCGGCTCCTCGACCTCTCCGGCATACGGAGGCAAGGCGGCCACCGCATCCAGGAGTTCCTGGAAATTCTCCTCGAACCGCTCCAGCGCCTCCCGGGAAGGAAGCCCGCCTCCCTTCAGCAACCGTTCCAGCTCCAGGGCGTTCTCCCGAATGACCACCGCCCCCAGATTGCCCGCCAACCCCTTGATGGCATGGAGCAGTTTTCCAGCCGCATCCGGATCCAGCCGCTCCGGATCCTCCAGCAGGAGACGCACCCGGCGGGCATCTCCGGCGTGATCCCGCCGGAACACCTCCAGCAACTCCCGCAGCAGTTGACGGTTGCCATCCAGCCGTTCCATGGCCTCTTCCAGATCGATCCCGGCCATCTTTTCCGGCAACACCTCCCGGAGGGGAACCGCTTCCGAAGAGTGGGTCGGCAACACGACATCGACCGGCGCAGGCCGGGTCTCCAGGGGTCGAATCCACTGGTGCAGCACCTTGCGCAACTGACGACGGTCGATGGGTTTGGCCACATAATCGGTCATGCCCACCTCCAGGCAGCGCTCCCGATCCCCAGGCATGGCCTGGGCGGTCATGGCCAGAATGGGCAGATCCCCGCATCCTTCCAGCATGCGAATCCGCCGGGTGGCGGTGAGACCATCCATCACCGGCATCTGCAGATCCATCAACACCCCGGCAAACCGCTCCTTGCCGACCCGCTCCACCGCCTCCAGCCCGTTGTCCACGCAGACCACCTCCAGACCGAAACCAGTGAGAATCTCCCGGGCCACCATCTGGTTGATGCGATTGTCCTCCACCAGCAACACCCTGGCGCCGGCAAATCCCCGCTCCAAAGCAACCCCCTGGTCGGACAGAGCCTGCACTTCCCCATGAATGCCGGTGCAGACCGCCCGCAACCCGTCAGGCAGCACCGGACGCACCAGCCATTCGTCCACCCCCGCCACCCGGACCCCTTCCCGCAGATCCATGGGCACCAGAGCCACGATGCGCGCTCCGGGACTCCTCTGACGAAAATCCGCCACCAGGCCGGTCAACTCCCCCATGGCCGCATCCAGGATCACCAGTTCGAAGAAATCCCCTTCCGCCGCCTCCAGCGCGGCGGCGGGAACGGCGAACACCATGGTATTGAGCCCCAGATCCCCCGCCATGCGAACCAGAATCCGCCGACCCGCGGGCCGGGTGGAGAGAATCAACACCCGTTTGCCCGCCAGCGTCCGCTCAGGGGCACAGGTCGGACTCTCACCAGACACTTCCGGCTCCCGCTCCAGACGCACCTCCAGAATGAATTCGCTGCCGATCCCCGCGGCGCTGGCCACCCGGATCCAGCCCCCCATTTGTTCCGCCAGACGCCTGCTGATCGCCAGCCCCAGGCCGGTGCCGCCGTATTGACGGGTGATGGAGCCATCCCCCTGACTGAAAGGCTGAAACAACCGGGCGGTCTGCTCCGGGGTCATGCCGATGCCGGTATCCCGCACCCAGAACCGCAACACCGTGGCGCGGCTTTCTTCCCGCGCCACCGCCACTCCCAGCACCACCTCGCCGCCGGGATCGGTGAACTTGATGGCATTGCCCAGCAGATTCACCAAAATCTGCTCGAGACGCATGGCATCTCCCCGCAACCCCCGGGGAAAGAGCACCGGCGGATCCACCCACCAC
>JADGAB010000182.1 GCA_015232245.1 Magnetococcales bacterium
CGCTATGAGCCGGTGGTCGAGGCGATCACCTGGACCGGCGAGGTGCGCAAGCGGCTGCGGTATCCGTATGACCACCCAGGTGTAGAGATCATCCAGCAGACCACCTTCCGGGACAGAAGCGGCGCAGTGGTGCCCAGTCCCCGCTACGATCCGGTGAAAGCGGAGTTCTACACCGAAAAGGAAGCGTTCGGCGGCATCGTGGTGCGCTACAGCTCCGGCTTTGCCCTGTACGAGATCCTCTACGACACCGGCCAACTGGTCGCATCGACCCAGCTTTTCGAAGAGATGCAGCGCTCCTGGATGTTCGGGAACATCACCTACGCCTATTGGTACGGGATGATTGGTTAAATTGGTTAGTTGTTTTTCCGGATCTGTTTCTATCTGAAAAATTTTTTAGCGCTAGAGCTTGACGGAAGACTGGATGGATCTCCCACTCATATCCCTGATCCAAATTAGTACGAGAGGCTAAAAGGTTCGGATTGTCGGCATAAGATACATGGTCATATCCATCATCACGATTTTTTCTTGCTGTCAAGAAACCCGTCTGAAATAAAAAATGAGCAACTTCGGTTGCTGTAGGACTACCAATAACACCAGAAATTGAAGGAGTTAGATGGTTTAATATTCTATTTTTAATGGTGCTTAAAAGAATATTTGTAGTATAGCGCTCATTTTGCTCTTTGAAGGCTGCCATAATTTCTTTTAGCTCAGGACATTGTGAACTGAACTCGGCAATCTGATCGTCTAGTCTGCGGCTGCTAAACTCGTCAAGCACAGAATTGATATTTGAGAATGTGATTTTTTTCGATCTTGTTGCCATAGCGGCATTTGCCGCTTTCTTACATAACTCCACAAGCCATCGGGGGCGGTGCCTTGAAAGAGTATGCAGGATTGTGACAGGCGAACGGAATTTATCTCCTCCATCTTGCTCTCTTCCCCATGGCATCCTTTCTTCAAACATAAAATCTATTAATGAAGTATCGCTATAAGTTGACAACTCAAGTCTTTTCATATGAGCATTAATACGTTTTGTTAGCAAGCTTCTATAGTCTTCTTCAGACCAAATTAAATTTGTCATATATTGTTCAACATGTGATAGAGCCTCATACTCTTGCTTAATCAGTTTCCATATGTTCGGACGTATTGCAAACCTGAATCTGAAAGATGGAATTTTGTTACAAATATCTCTTGCGGCAGTAAATAATGATGCTATTTTGATTTTATATTTTGGTGTATTTTGAAAATTCTGATCAATATCATCAAGAATTATCCAGACAGTTCCACCATTATCCCATCTTTTTAATAATTCTTCTGGATTTTTCACCCCTATCTTATCTATCAATCCTTGACGAGGTTTCAGCCTGTTAGCAATTGTTGAAATAAAATTTGTTCCTTTAAATCCATTATTCTCAGCTTCCTCAACACATGAAACCAAATCACCACTAATAGCAACTTCTATTGTCCTTCCAATCTCATTTACAGATCTTTTTAATAACACCTCTTTCCATGCACGAACCCATCTATCAGAATCTGACGAATCAATATCAGGTGAAATTTCAAGCGCCTTTATATCAATTACTAGGTTTTTCTTCTCGCTTATTAATTTTGTTGAGATAAGACGCAGCAATGCGGACTTACCCTCCCCTTTGTACGCCCTACATATTGATATTCGCTGGTCAACTCTTAAAAAAGCACTCACTTCCGCACGCTCCACAGCGTAGCCAGAAAAAATGGCATCATCTTCATCTTCAGCGGCCTCGTTCCCAAAAAGATTTGGATCTGAGAAGTCAATTGTACACATCTTTACCTCCATCAACCCTTTGATTTCCATATTATTAAGATTAAATCATGGAATTTAGCTGCATGTCAACTGCATCGTTCTGACTATACGGAAAAATCCCTTCTTTAATTATGCGACCTCTGGGCCTTGCCTCAGGGGGTGATCGGGAGAAAGACCAGGGATGATGTTTCTGTGTTTCAGATCAATGCGTTGTCAGGACACTTGACATGGCCCTGCTTAAGAACCAGATTCATGTAGGCATGCCGGGTCGTCTCCAAAGAAAAGTTATAAAAGGTCGGCGGTATCTTGCCGAGGAAATAGCCATCCACCCAACCATTTTCACCGTGCATGTAATCGTAGGTGTAAAAAACGCCGCTCAACACTCCAGAGGCACGGCGGATCAGGTTCTTGGCTTGAATGTATTGGTGCTTCTGGCGGTTCCGGGGCAACGAGATGAAAGGGACGTGCTTCTTTGCCCTGAATCGATAGTGGGACATGGCGTCTGCTCGGCATGGTGGTTGACGGGACCACCTTATATGCAGACATCTGTTTGCATATAAGGTGGCTTGGGCTTCCCGGATGCGATGTTCAAAGGGAAATCTGCTGGCAGGCTGAACTGTCGTCGATAGGCGTCGCCGCTCATCTGATGGGTAGCCCTGAGATGCCAGTTCAGGGAGGGGAATTGGATTCCGCAGATCAGACAAGTCAGCGTTTCATCTCCATCAGACGTCGGCATCGGCTGGGAATGAATCTGAACCGAATCAGGCATGGGATCCAAAAAAATGAGAGGCTGGGCAAGCTCCTGCCCGGCCATGGGCGACTCTTGTTCGAGCATAGACGGCGAGGAGACCGGCTCCGGGATGGCATGGCACATAGGACATTTCCCATTCCGCAAACGATTCCGAACCGTGGAGAACCATTCATGTCCGCAAGGGCAAAGCCACCAGATTTTTCTGCTGGACCCCTGGGAGATATCGTCGGAACTCCTTGCCCCATTTTTGTCGGGATGCCATTGCCTGGCAAGTTCCGGCGCAAAGCAGGTCACGCTGGTTTCAGGTGTTCTGTACCGCCCGGAGCAATAGGGACATCCACTACGACGCCTGTGCGACACCTGCGTCTGCCATTCGTGCCTTCGGCTACATCGCCACCAGACCCGCTTGCTCGAATAACAGGAGACGTTGAAAGGCGTCCATTCGCCATTTTTTTCTTGCAGCCACTCCTTGGCCTGTTCAGGAAAACTGGCCCCAAACGAAATCTCCGGAGTGACAAGATAGCCCAGACAGTAAGGGCATCCCCTGCCATGGACCTGTCTGGCCACCTTCCGCCGCCACTGATGGCCACGATCGCAGGACCACCAAACCGCCCTGTTGCTGCCGGGCACCACATCCTCAGGGGTCAACGGGACATTGCGGGTTGGATGCCACTCACGGGCGATATGAGGATATCGGGCTTGAAGGGAGTTGCCCTGACCAAGCCGTCGGCCTGCGCAATAGGGACAACCGATCCCTCTGCTTCGTTTCTCAACGCTGGATTTCCAGGTATGCCCCAATTCACACAGCCAGAAGACGCACCGGTTGCTGCCATGGCTGACCTTGTCGGGCGTCAGCCTGCCATTCTTCTCCGAGTGCCACTCACGCGCCAGATGGGGGTGCGTGTGAGCAATACTGCGTTCCGGTGTCTCAAGAAGTTTTTGGCAGTAGGGACATTGGCTTCCACTAATACGCGTTCTGAGCGTCGGTTGCCACTCATGACCTATATCACAACTCCACCATGCTTTCGTATTACTGTAAGGGAAAATGCTTGCAGGCATCACCTCGCCGTTTCGGGTCGGATGCCACTCTTTGGCCAGTTCAGGATACCGGCCCGCAAAGCTGGTTTGAAAAGTGACTTTCCGCAGGCGGCAGTAGGGGCAAGACTTGCCACGGGAACGGACGGCAATCCTGGTTTGCCATTCATGTCCCGCAGCCGTGCAGCGCCACCAGCTATATTCAGTTGAATAACATGACACATTAAAAGGTGTGATTTCACCATTTTTCGTGGGATGCCACTCGGCTACCAACTCGGGAAATCTCTCACCCAGGCTGTTGCCTGCCCGTATTCGATAACTTCCAGTCATTCTGTCGCAATCGACCTCTTCAGGTTCTGCCCAGCCCGGAAACAGACCGCTCTCCTGACGGGAATGACGATCAACTCTCCAGTCCGGGGATTGTGACCCAGGCGCTCGGGGTACTCCTGGACGAAAAAAACGCCAAACCCATCCAAAACGACATCTTCCCCCGCCGCGAGCGACCATTTGATGGATTCGGTCAAGCCGTGGACCACCAGGGCGGCCTTGTTCTGGGAGATGGAGCACTCCCTGGCAATCTGGGCAATCAGCTCCTTTTTTTTCATCATCACCCCACATCCTTGCTCTGCCGTGCTGGTCAGATCTGCTGACCATCGGTGACGGATACCTTGATGATCCTCTGGAACTCCTGCAAAATTTCCGGGTGTCGCTGGTTCAGATAGTCCAGCACCTCATGGTTCCCCACCAGCCG
Source organism: Magnetococcales bacterium (assembly GCA_015232245.1). Lineage (GTDB taxonomy): Bacteria > Pseudomonadota > Magnetococcia > Magnetococcales > Magnetaquicoccaceae > Magnetaquiglobus. The sequence continues at coordinate 4,318 of JADGAB010000182.1, forward strand.
GGAGATGTATCCCCGATAGACCACCAGGGTCAGCACGTCGTCTCCCAGGGATTGTTCCGCCACTTTGTATTCCGTCTCCAGATGGGCCAGTTCGGTTTCCATGCCGGCGATCTGCTCGGGTGAAAGGCGTTCCTCTTTTTTGGCGTTGGGCACCACCTCCAGTTTGTCCGCCGGAGTCAGGCTCAACATCGCCTTGGCATAGGTGCTGGAATAGTTGTTCGCCCCCACCATCAACTCGGCGGTCTGAATCTGACGCACCGGCTTCATCTTCTTGAGAACCTGAAAGGTGCTGGCCGGCACATCCCGGCTCTTGAACATTTCCACCACCTCCGCGCAGATGCCCTTCAGCAGATTCCTTTTCTCTTTGATCCGATCGATATCCAGCCCAAGATTCCGGGCCAGACTCTCTTCCGACACGCCGCGCTCGATGGCCCGCAAGATCATGTAGTGCTCCTGCATCGGGTTCAAGCGATTGATCATCCGGTTGTAGGTGTGGGTCTCGTCATCCGTGGACATCAGGCAAAACACTTCCGTGTGGCCCAGATTTTCCAGTATCTGCACCCGCATGTGGCCATCCAGCAGCAGATACTGCCCGGAAGCATCCTTCTGCCGGAACACGACCGGCGGCTCGATGATGCCGATCTCCCGAATCGAAACCTCGGTCTGCTTGTATTTGCTGCTTTTCAGCACATGAGGCGGCAGTTTCTTGGTTGGCAGCAGGCGCTCGATGGGAATGTTCATCCCTTTGAGATCAAAAGACCGGTTGATCTGCTGCTCTTCTTTTGGAGGTTCGTCCATCACGGTTTGATCCTTGTATCCAACATCTCCGGCATGGTATCCAGTTTGACCGCACGCAACAAGTTAACGAATCCCAGATCCGAGCGCAGCCGTTTGATGGCCGTCTCCACAAACAGCACCTGTCGTCGTGCCCGGTAGGCCTCTCGCACCAGGGAGCGTTGCCGATCCGCCTCCTGCTGGATGGTTTTAACCAAAGTGTTGCCGGTGATCTTCGGCATGGTACTGGTCGATCGGCTTTGGATGATCTTCTTGCCCCAGCGGGCCCGCATCTCAATCAGCCGCTTGGCCTTGAGAAATTGCGCTCCTCGCAACGCGCCCGATTCGTATCCCTTCTGCAAGGCATCCATGGCATCTTTTTCTTCAACACCGGCAATATCCATCGCCACCGAGATCGGCAACCGGCCATGGGAAACCGCTCGCATCAGGCCTTCCTCACCGTTTTCCAGCAACTTCACCACACCACCCACATACTTGTCACTCAGATCCACCTTCTTGCCAATCTGGACATTCGAATAACCACGGCTTTTGAGTTCAGCAATTGTCTGGAACAACTCCACCGGCTGGTGCATGCGGCGGGCGATGTTTTCCACCAGACTCATCACCAGGCACTCTTCCTCCGTCGCATCCACCACAAACGCCGGAATCTCCTTCTGGTCCAGCGCCATGAAGGCCTCCATGCGCCCTTGGCCGCAAACCAGATGGTATCGCTGCGGATGCGTATCCGGACGAGGAGCGACCGTGATCGGCTTCTTCAGACCCAGGTGTTGAATATTATCGACGATATTTTTGAACTCCTTCTGGTCCCGTACCCTGGGGTTAAGCACATCGATCCGGTTGATGGGAATCATCTGAATCTCGCCAGAATGCTCTCGTTTCATGCCGCCCTCCTTATCACCGAGACCCTGCGGGCCATGCCAAAAAAGAACTCCAGGTTGTCAAACCGAAAGGCATCCCAGAAAATCCCGTTGTCCTGGGCCAGCAGAACGCTCTTTTTCTGGATGTCCCGGATGGGAAGCAGATAAAAATCTTGGATTTTTTCATTGTCCGCATCCATCCTGGCAACGATGGTGAGATCGGGATGCAGGCTGGTGTCGAAACGGACATGCCAGCGAGAAGAGCCGGTCGGGGTGGCCTGACATCGGGCAATGACCAGGGAGGCGGTAAACTCCTCGTTGATGGTCAAAAGGTCGGTGGCACGGTCCTTCCTGACCGTCCCGCCCATCTCCTCAATGGTGGTGATCACCTGCCGGACCTCCACCGGATGCATCTCCCGCAGGCGTTTGTTGATCTCCAGATAGCTGTAGTCCACATCCGGCGTGAACCCCACCATCTTGTAGGCGCGGATGAGACTGCCGAAACGCTGCTTGTAGACGCCGCTGGTCGGCAGGTGCTCGGCCTCGTCGATGATCATGCCGGAGAGGTGGCCCTTGCTGCGGTAGAGCTGTTTCAGCAATTCCAGCATCTCCTCGTTGCTGTAGCGCCGGTTGCGCTCCTGGATGATGCCCTGGGCGGTATAGAACAACTTGGGATCGACAATGGCGTCGAAGACCGCTTTGGCCCGGACCCACATGTCCGGCGGATTGACGACCCTCTCCTGCTTGAGCTTGTAGGATTGCCGGTTGTAGATGTTGTTGCCGATGTACTTTTCGTTGCTCAGGATCTGATTGACCAGACCACGGTTCCAGAGGTGCGGTTCATCGCTCTCCAGCCCCTGTTCCTGAAGCTCCCGCGCCATCTCGGTCAGGACGCCCTGTGCGTTGAGTTCCTTGGCGATCAGGCTCTCCTTCTTGTTCTGGTTGACGAACTGGTCGTAGATCCAGTTGACCATGGCCACTTCCTCCTCCGGCCCCGGCACCAGGATGACCCGCTCGGTCTGCAGGCTCTTGCGCTCACCCAATTTGAGAATCCGCTGCGGCACCCCCGCCGAACTGACC
>JADGAB010000183.1 GCA_015232245.1 Magnetococcales bacterium
CAAAAGCAAAGTCAAAAGCAAAGTCAAAACCCTGGGGGAGGAATCCCCCAGACCCCCGCTTTTTTTTTAAAAGTTTTCCGCGCTTACTTGCGCAGCATGGCGGACAGGGTATTGACCGCCTGTTCCAGATCCGTATCCACCTCCTTCAGAGAGGCGATCTTGTCCACGGCATACAGCACCGTGGTATGATTGCGCCCGCCGAACTCCAGGGCGATATCCGGATAAGAGTGCCTGGTCAACTGCTTGCACAAAAACATCGCCACCTGCCTGGGATGACTGTAACGTCTGGCCCGCTTGTCGGACCGGATATCCATGGGCCGGATCTTGAAATAAGAGGCCACGGTTTCGATGATCTTTTCCATGGAGACCATTCTGGGTTCGGCACGCAACACAGTGCCCCGGAGGGACTCCTTGACCAGTGTCAGAGTGACCGGTTCCTTTTCCAAAGAGGCCAGCAGAAAGGCCCGGATCAACGCCCCTTCCAGCTCCCGGACATTGGTCTGGATGGTTTCGGCCAGAAAAAACGCCACATCATCTTGCAGATCCATCCCTTCCTGGGCCGCCTTTTTTTTCAGGATGGCCATACGGGTTTCCAGATCCGGGGGGTGGATGTCCACCACCAGTCCCTGGGAAAACCGGGAACGCAACCGCTCCTCCAGGTGATCGATCTCCCCGGGAAAGCTGTCCGAGGTGATGACGACCTGCTTGCTGGCGGCCTGAAGGGCGTTGAAGGTATGGAAGAACTCCTCCTGGGTGCCCTTTTTGCCGGCAATGAACTGGATGTCATCCACCAGCAGGATATCCACGGAACGAAAGTTCTCGCGGAAATGGTGCGCCTGGTTGAAACGGATGGATTCCACCATCTGGTTCATGAACTTTTCCGAGGTGATGTAGAGGGTCTTGCCTTCCGGGCGCGCCCGGAACAGGGCATTGCCAATGGCGTGAAGCAGATGGGTTTTACCCAGTCCCACGCCTCCCTGGATATAGAGGGGATTATAGGCGGTTGCCGGGGCGTCCGCCACCCTTGCCGCGGCGGCATGGGCGAATTGATTGCAACTGCCGACCACAAAATTGTCGAAGGTGTAACGGCCATCCACCCCGGAAGTTGCGGGTGCGGCGGGTCGGATGACGGTTTCCTGGGGGGGTTGGGTGGTTTGGGGTGGATCGGGGTCCACGACGAACACCGGACGGATGATGCGTCCGGCGGCGGTGGAGAGGGTCGACTCCAACAGCGAACCGTAATGATCCTGCACATAGCTGGCCGCGAAGGCGTTGCCGGTCAGGATTTCAAACCGCTGGTCATCGAGGAGTCGTCCTGGTTGCAACTGTTTGATCCACATATCAAATACAGGCGCGGACAGCACTTGTTTGATCTCTGTCAAGGCGGTTTGCCAGATCTCCATCATCTCCATTGGGCGCCTCGTGCCTGCGGTCATTCTTCGAGTCGGTTGTGCAAGAAATCGGGGTGTTTGTCCAGGTTCGTGCAACCATCACCATAGCACGAAATGACTCCCTGACGCTACCGCCGTCCGGCGGGAATCATAAGGATGAAGGGGTGCGGCAAGGGAGGGAGTGCACAAAAAAACCTCCCAGGTCAAACCGGGGAGGTTTCTTTGAAAACGCAACAGGCTGACCAACCCAACCGATCAGCCTGTTGCGTACTCAGCCAAAAACTTCAAGCGGCCACACGATTGCATGATTTCTACCCGTGTTCCGCATTAAGCAGCTTTGGCACTAGAATCTCACGACGTCAATCATGGTCCATCTCCTTGTCTGTGGCAGTTGCTAGCCAGTTGCTAGCCAGTTGCTAGCCAGTTGCTAGCCAGTTGCTAGCCGTGGATGAAATTTTTCGGCATTTATTGCCGGGCTGTCAAGGAAAATTTGATGACAGGTTGCTCAAAATTTAATCGTCAAAATTATGACGATAACAAGGATCCATAATCAACTCAGTATGGTGTCTTTGACGGTAGGTGCTTGTCGCCGCAAAAACACCCTGATTCCTGCCTCTTAACCATAATTGATGACAATATTCTCGTGCTTTTTCAAGAACTTGCGCTTTTTCTGAATACAATATTCTGAAATCAGGAGACAACTTTTGCCAGAAATCCTGATGGATCTCCTCAAAGCGTTGAACCTTGCGCCATGTCTGATAAAACAGCCATGCGCAGGTATCCAGCACATTCCCCGAAATCTGAAAGCCCGCATTCGAATCAGGGCCGTTTTGAATTTCCCTTTCAATGGCGTCAAGCACGGGCTTGAGATAATTGAAGCATTCCGTGTGCCAATCCGCATGGACCAAAAGATCTGTGGCATCCTGTTTTGTATTGACGGACACATTTGCCGGTCGCAGCGGTAAAGTACGAAATTTTTCCACGCAATACCAGCCCATATTGTTCAAGATGAGCATTCTGTCAGGCTGCAGTTCTGGCGGCATCCTTTCGATCATCGCCATAGCCAGTTTTGTCAGTTCGATGCAATAATCCAGATATTCATCAAAGCCGATCAGTTCATACACTGCAGCCATCTTGTTCAAGATTGACGCACCCACCCGGTAATGTTCGGGATCGACTGATGTTGGGGAATTGACAATCCCGTTTACCAAACGCAGGGCTTCATCAAACGATTGCAAGGCCAGCTTGAGATCATCTTCATTATGATTTTTACTGATGCGATGCAACACAAAAGAGACCTCAGCAAAACGAAAATGAGGAACCGGTCGATGGCGATATTTTGGACTATCCTTGATTTCTTTATAAATATCTCTGGCAACCTTCAGGTCCTGACGCAAAAAACTCAGATACCCTTTCTCCATTTCTATATAATAATGGATTTTCTCTTTGTCCTTATCTGAAAGTGATGCGTCGCAGAGTTTTTCAGAGACATCCGTTATCAATTGATCGGACGTTGTTATATAGGCTTGATTTGTCAACTCATCGTTGTTATATTTTTTCGCCAGGTCATTAAATTGTAACAAATCATCGCGCAACTCTGTCACGCCAGGATTGTTATTTCCTGACAAAATATTCTCTATTTTCCAATCACTCTCATAGCCCAAAAAATTATACGGTCCGGCATTTTCGATGGACAGGCTGTCCACGGCCCCATGTCTGGAGCTGAGGGCATTCAAATCCGAAAGCCTTTTGCCCATCGTACGCAAATCTTCTTGTAAATGCTTAAAACTTGCAGCAATCTGCGGATTGGCCATCCCTTGCTTGTAGGCCAACTTATGTTCCATTTCTCCCCAGACATCATCCAGCAACGTTCTTAACTGCAGTTCAAACAAAAAAACGTTGTCTCCTTCGCCATAAGGATTGCCAATCCCCTTGCGAACACCTTTTTGTACCGGATAAGCAAACAATAAATGAATTGACCGATATCCGGAACCCTTATTTGTTCCTTTGATTTTCAATTCCTTTTTATTTTTAAGGACATAATCTTTACAATTGATCTTAGGAACGCCAGGAAGAAATCTTTTCAATTCCTCAGAGGCCAGTAAGAGATCAACAATATGAGGCATATTGAATATCGTTATTTCCCGCAACATGCCGTTTTCGATAATCTTGTTTGCATCCGACAAGAGCGCCTTGAAAACATCCAGCAACTCCTCATCAAACATGACCAGCACTCGAATACCGACATAGTCTGTATAATCATTAAAGTCGCAATATTGATTATCTTTTTTCTTTAGTTTCCGTCTTGTTTTTAAAAACACACTCATTTCCGATTTGACTCTTCCCTTGATGGAATAAACCGGAACTCCTTCATTGCGCAGACTGTCGATTTTTTTGATCAAAAATTCTATCTCTTTTTCCAACAATTGATAACGTCCGTCTTCTTTGCTTTTACCAAGCCATGCTTCGACTTGAGAAAAATTTATCAGCTGAGGAAATTCCAACGGGTTGCTCATTTTCAAGTTCTCCAAATCAAGATTTATAGTAACAGGTTATTTTTAAGTAAGAATATTGAAAACAATTAACAATGTCAACATTTTGCATTTCAAAGGACATAAAATATAATATTTGTATAATTTATTTGTATTAATAACCCTTTGTGATTATCACCCCCCTCACCGTCCCACCAGTTTGCCCATCCGGTAGCGAAACGTCCGGAAGCTCATGCCCAGCAGTTCGGCGGCGCGGGTTTTGGAACCCTGGCACGCCTCCAGAGCCTGATCCATGGCGCTGGCCTCGAGGGCGGCCAGATGGGCCTCCAGATCCAGCCCCCCTTCCGGCAGGCGAAACTCCCCGGCGACCACGGGCGTTCCCGCCGACTGGCCGCAACGCACGGCCTCGGGCAGGGCCTCCATCTCCACCCGGCCTTCCACGGTCAGAGCCACCGCCCCTTCCACCACATTCGACAGCTCCCGCACGTTGCCAGGAAAGTGATAGCGCAACAGACAATCCATCACCTCAGGAGCGATGCCGTGAATCCCCAGGCCGTATTTCCGGGCATGACACTCCACAAACCGGGCGGCCAGCAACGGGATATCCTCGCGCCGCTCCCGCAACGGCGGCAGATGCAGATGCACCACATTGATCCGGTACAACAGATCCTCCCGGAACCGGCCCGAAGCGGTCTCCTCACGCAGATCCCGGTTGGTGGCGGCCAGCAGCCGCACATCCACAGCCCGCTCTCCCACTCCGCCCACCGGACGCACCAGACGTTCCTGCACGGCCCGCAACAGCTTGGCCTGTACCGGCATCGGGGTCTCCCCGATCTCGTCGAGAAACAGCGTGCCGTGTTCCGCCTCCACAAACAGGCCCGGACGGTTGGCCACCGCGCCGGTAAAGGCCCCCCGGGCATGACCGAACAGTTCGCTTTCGATCAGCCCTTCGGGTACCGCGGCGCAGTTCACCGCCACGAACGGTCCTTTCACCCGGACGCTGCAGTTGTGAATGAACCGGGCCACCAGCTCCTTGCCGGTCCCCGACTCTCCGGTGATCAACACCGAGGCATCGGTGCGGGCCGCCCGTCTGGCCAGCTCCAGCACCCGGCGCATGGCCACCGATATCCCGATGATCTCCTCTGCCGAGACCCGCTCTCCCACCGCCTGACGCAAACGGATGTTTTCCCGCTGCAAAGCCCCCTGCTCCAATGCCCGGGCCACCGCCAGATGCAGCTCCTCCATCACGAACGGCTTTTCCAGGTAGTCGAAAGCCCCTTCCTTCATGGCGGTCACCGCCGTGGCCGCCGAGGCGAACGCGGTCATCAGCAAGGCAGGCCGGTCCGGCGCCAGCTCCTTGGCCCGACGCAGCAGATCCAGTCCGCTCATGTCCGGCAGACGCAGATCGGTGATCAAAAGCTCCCAGGCGCTCTGTTCCAAAAGACGCAACGCCTCGGCGCCGTTGGCCGCCGCCAGGGTCCGATGTCCATGACCCTCCAGCGCCAGACACAACAGCTCCCGCAGATTGGTTTCATCGTCACAAACCAGAATCTCCGCCATGTCCGCCACCCTCGACCCGCAATTCCACCCGCAACCCGCCCAACGACCCGTTGGACAGGTACAAATCCGCCCCGTTCACCATGGCCAGATGCCGCACCACCGCCAATCCCAAACCAGAACCATGGGGGCGGGTGGTGAAAAACGGCTCCCCCAGCCGGGACAGAATCCCCGGATCCACCCCTGGACCATCATCCTCCATCAGCAGTCGCGTCCCGCCTCCCCCGATCGACGACTCCCCCCGCACCCGCACCTTGCGACCCTCTGGCGCGGCCTGGGCCGCGTTCAAAAAGAGATTCCAGAAAATCTGCCGCAGATGATCCGGATCAAACGCCACCCCCAGTTCCGGATCCGACAGCTCCACCTCCAGAATTCGGTCTCCCCAGCGTGGATCCTTGCGGGCCCGCTCTTCCATGCTGGCAAAAAACGTTTTCAGACCCACCCATTGACGCTGCGCCCTGGCCCCCCGGGCAAACAGCAGAAAATCCCCGGTCAACTGTTTCAACCGGGTCACCTCCTCCAGAATGATGGTCAACAGCCGCTCCTCCCGGGGATTGCCGGGTTGCAGCATCTGGGCTGCGGTGAGAATCGCGGCCAGCGGATTGCGGATCTCGTGGGCCATGCCCGCCGACATTCGTCCGATCCAGGCCAGCCGTTCCCGTTCCGCCAGTTCCCGTTCCAGCCGCTTCATGGGAGAGAGATCCCGGATCACCAGCAGCGCCCCGATTCGTTCTTCCAGGCGATCTTTCAGAAACGTCACATTCAAGCCCAGAATCCGTTCCCGGGTGGGCACCTCCACGTAGACCGTCTCCCCGTTGGCCCAGATCACGGCCCAGGCCAGCGCCGGATCCAGATGCTGCAACGACTCCCCGATCAGCGCGTCCACTCCGGAAGGAACAAACTCTCCTGCGCCAGGATTGGCCGCCCGCACCCTCCCCTGATTGTTCACCAGCATCAAACCATACGGCACCGCCCGGACGATCTGTTCATGAAGCGCGGCCAGATCCGCCAGACTGTCGGTTTGCCGGTCATAGGCGGATTGCAATCCGGCGGCCCGTTGCGCCAGGGTTCCTCCCAGAAAGGCGGTCATGAAATAGACCACCCCGTGAAGAACCAGTCCTCCGAGCAGCGCCGGCGCGGGTTGTACCGGGATTTCCAGCAGCAGGGTGGTCAGGGAGAGGGCCGAGGCGGTCAGCAGCAGAATCAGCAGGGCGGTGAGCAGCGCTGCCCGGCGGCCCAGCAGGATGGCCGCGTTGAGAGTCACCAGGCCGTTGAGAAACAGAAACGGACTGCGGAAGCTCCCCGTCAAAATCACCAGGATCACCACCAGCAGCGGATCCACCACGCATTGGGCCCGCATCAGCCATTCCGGGTTCCGTCCGGTGCGCAACCACCACAGATGGCCGATCACCACCAGAAACATCACCACCACGAACAGTCGCAGCAACACCGGATGGTCCGGTCCTCCCTCTTCCAGAGGGGGCGCCACGGCGATGAACAGCAACAATCCAAAACCGATCACCAGTCGGGGCAACAGCAACCGAACCAGACGTTTCGTCCCCGAGGAAAGCGGCAGCAGCGCG
>JADGAB010000184.1 GCA_015232245.1 Magnetococcales bacterium
GCTCCAGTGTTGGGTTGGAAGTGATGGCGCGGCAGGAACGACCACAACGCCACCTGCCAGAAATCCTTTGACCGCGATTGCCCGGTTGCCCAATTCGACGGGTGATTGCTCCACCCGGACGCCGGAGCGTGGTCGAACGTTATTGAATCCGCCCAGCCCCACCGGGGGAGGATTCGGAACCTGGAATGCAACGGTCATGGCCTCATCCTTTTCTCACGGCAAACATCTTGGTGGTGCCCGAGGCCTGGAGGCAAAGGTAGTCCAACCCGCCCTTCTGGATCGGATCGAGATTGGCGGCCACGCCCTGGGGCAAGGCCCAGAGGTCGCAAAGGGATGAGATTTCCCCATATGGCGCTGGCATGTAGGTAGAGTTCATCCAGGTGATCGGAAAGAACGGGATCGCGGACCCACCGACATCGTCCGGCACCTTCTGGTCCACGGCGTTGAAAGAGGACATCATGATGTTGACCGTGCCCAGGAATCCGGCGTAGCTGGTCCAGGCGCTGTTGGTGCCGGTGATCGTGGCCAAGGCTCTGGACATGAGCCGAGGGGCATAGGAGCCGGAACCGTCGGTGGCCATGTTGCCGAGATTGGAGAAGGCGAACGGCGGCCAACCTGCCGCCACGGTATCCCAGGGGCAAACTCGAGTTCGTTCCAGACAACCCGACGGCCCGGTGCCGGTGGAACTGCCCCAGATGCCATTGTAGAGGCTTGCCAGCAGCAGAAACCTGGCACTGGCGAAAAGATGGACCGTGCCTGCCAGGGTGGAAGAGAACTGCTGGCAGGCGGTGGTGACGTTGGAATTGTAGGCCAGATTGGTGCCGGTGTGGGTCACTGCATCCCAGGTTTCGTAGACCTTGGTCTGGATGTATCCGGCGGTGTTGGTGTCCAGGATGACGTATTTGAACTTGCTGGGATCATCCGCCAGAGGTGCCTTGATTGCTTTGGCATTGGTTCCGGCAGATCCGTCGTGCAACGTCCATCCGGCAGGGATGGTGGAAAGGATGGTGGTGTTGGGTTTGTCACAAGCCACGGACAGATTGGCGACGCTGGTCTCCCCGGTCAGGATGGCGACGAGGTCGGAGAGGATGTTGGCCGCCGAGGCTCCGGCGACGTAGATATATTTGGCGTACATGGAAAATCTCCATTCAAGAGAGGGTGATGCGAATTATTTTGTCAAGGAACTGGTCTGGTTGATCGATGACGACGTAGCCGTTTGGTGTCGCATTCAGGCGGGAATCCCTATAGCGGTGACCGAGGTAGATCAGGCCGTAATCCAGGTCGTAGCCAATAGTGTCGTAATTGATGCCCTGGGCATTTTCATCGAGAAACGGTCCAGGTGGCAGCACCCGGTCTGCAACAACGACATCGTTCATGAAGTAACCGTAGGCAAACCAACGTTTGTAGAACGATCCTTCGTTAATCAGTATCCACCTCCCGTCATTCCCCTTGTATTCCAATTTGTATCGGTATGCTTCTGGCTGGTGCCCGATCCATGATGGAGGGAAGGTCGGCCTTGAAAACACGAAACAAAATACATAGATCATCAGATCCGATCCTGCATTTGGCGGATAGGCAATGCGAGAATCCATGGCGGTACCCCATTGAAACGATCCGTAGCCGCACAGGGAATTAAGATGGACCGCAGTGATGCGCTTGAACGGCCCTGGTTTAAGAATCGCTGACACCGTTGAGCATCCTCAATTTGAAGGTCCGGCCCTGGTCGTCCCGGCATTCCAGATAAGTGACCAGCTCTACATCCACGTAGGCATTCGGATCGTTGGAATCCAGATAGAGCCGGTTCATCATGGTTTCTCTGGTGCCGGGGATTTCTGTCCAGTTTTCTATCGTGCCGGTCTGATCGGCAGTGGAGATGCTGGTGCTTCCCTGGTTGCTGCTTCCGGTCCCTCCTGGGCTGATGTTGTTCGGATCGGCCCAATAGGTCTCCTGCGCTTGGTTATAAATGGCGGATGACGCGCTGGTCAGCTCATAGGAGACGTTGATCAGTCCCTGCGGCCAGATTTTACGCTCAAAGGATCCTGTAACGGCTTTGCGGTCGGAGAGCGCGATCAGGCGCACCGGTGGCACCTCTACCTTGGTGATGTCTCCGAACATCCATGCGCGCTGCATCTCTTCGAAAAGCTGGGTCGATGCGACCTGTTGGCCAGTGTCGTAGATGATCTCGTATAGGGCGAAACCTGGGCTGTAGCGTACCACAACGGCTCCGAACGATTCTTTTTCGGTGTAAAACTCAGCTTTCAGCGGGTCATAGCTGGGGGTGGGCACAATTGCGCCGCTTTTGTCCCGGAAGGTGGTCTGCTGGATGATCTCCACGCCGGGGTGGTCATACGGATACCGCAGCCGCTTGCGCACCTCGCCGGTCCAGGTGATCGCCTCGACCACAGGCTCGTAGCGGCGTCCGATCAGCACCGCCTTGTTGACCGGCGTATCGACGATCTCCTCGGTCACGTCGATGCGATACCGGGTGTTGGGCGTGTCGCCCCGCAGCGACATGCCGTAATAGTAGTGGTTTCGCTCGGTCCAGGTGACCAACTCCTCGACGCGCCGTACCTCCCGGAAGGTGGTCTCGCCGTTATCGACGATGATGCGAATGGCGGGCATGACATCTGTCGGGCAATAGACCTTGATCCGCTTTCTGCCAGGAGCCACCATGCGCAGCGGCACGAAGCCGTTGATGGCACCCTGCCAGGAGGCGAGGCCGAAGGCGCGTACCATCACGGAGATGTCCGTGGTGGAGGCGACCTGGACCGGGGCCGAGCCGACCTCGTCGGTCCCGTCCACCACCAGCTCGAACGGCATCTCGTCATCGAAGGATGAGAACTGGATCTGCAGTTCCGTGGTGATTTCGGCCATCTCATTCGCTCTCGCCTGAGATGGCCACCACCACCCGGTTGCCGGACAGAGATGGCGTGTTGGCAGGGATGACCCGTTTCTCCCAGAGAGGGATGGCTGCCGGATGGGTCTTGAAGGTCAGGATGTTACCACTGGCCCAGGTGCCACCCCAACCGGTGGCGGACAAAGTAAAATACGGTCTGGAGTGGTCCGGGTTGGTGGGCGAGAAGGCACCGTTTCTGCTCCCGGTGCCCACCGAGCCGACCGTGTCTCCGGCGCAGGTAAAATCAGTCGCCGAGGTAAAGGTGATGGTCCAGGTTTGCTCGATTCCGGCGATGTGATCGACCATGCGCAAATCCGTGAGTGTGGCGGGTGCGCTGCCGGAGCCGTTCCAGCCACCGTAGGTGCCTGCGGCAGATGACACGCCCCAGGTGTCGGTCTTGGCCCAAATGTCGCCGCACTCCATGACCGAGGCCACCCGGGTGTTGGCGGCCAGGAAGGAGTTCTCCAGGGCAGCGCCATCCGCCAGGGTCAGGTTTACCAGATTGCCGTTCCAGGTGACTGCCGCCGGGATGTTCTTGATGCGCACGAACTCCTCCTGGCCTGAGAGGTCGGCCACGGAGGTCTTGTTGGCGATGCGGATCAACTGGCCTGGATTGAAGATCCAGTCGGTCTGCTCCTCGACGTTCACCTGCAGGCTGGTGGCACCTATGCTGACGTTGGCGTTCAACGTGCCGCAGCCGTACAGCATGGGCGTGGCATTTTTGGTGCCCTGGGTGTCGGTCTGGGTGCCCTGGAAGATCGCCACCCGGTCCCCGCCGGGCGTGGGTGTTTCGACGAACACGCGGGCATCGAACAGTTTGAGGTTGTCCGGGTTGGCGATCTTCAAGAAGGTCTTGCGGTACTTGGTGGAACCGGACGTCCGCTCGCTGGCGGGCACGTCCGGCCAGACATTGTTTTTGACCCCGTCCGGGATCATCACGGTGGACATGCGTCCGCCGTTGGCAGAGGTGTCGCTGACGACCTGGGACTTCATGGAAAGGATCTGGCTTGATTCGATGGGCATGTCACACCTGCGTGAGCTTGAGGGAACCGTTGAAAAGATTGCTGTGAGGCCGAATGGGGGTGAAGGATGTCGCTGGAGGATCCTGATGGCGGAACATCACCTGGAACTCCTCGCCCTCCCAGGTAAGCGTGAAAACACCGCCGGGCTGCATAGCCATGGCGTGGATCGCTTCCACCTGGGCCAGGGTGAGCCAGGTCACCTCGTCCGCCGCTTCCAGATCGATGGGACGGCCACCTGTCAACGAGGTCGACCACACCACCTGGGATCCGCCCAGGGTGCGGGCGGTCTCCTGGGCCACGGGTGCCCAGGCGTAGCGGTTGGTCCATTGGATAGAATCGGGCAGAATGAGGTCGCCGAGCTGTTTCATGGGGTATTGGCACCTTGAACCTTATCTGGTACACTTAATTGCATGCACACACCGCCCATCCTCGACGTGGTTTTCTTTCTCACCTCTTCCGACAACAATCCTGTGCGGGACTGGCTGCGCAGCCTGCCCATGGAGGATCGGAAAATAGTTGGAGAGGATCTCAAGACGGTCCAGTTCAGATGGCCCTTGGGCATGCCACTGGTACGGAAGCTGGAACCTGGACTCTGGGAGGTTCGCACTCACTTGAGCAGTGGTCGTATCGCTCGGGTATTGTTTACCGTGCAGGGACGCGACATGGTTTTGCTGCACGGATTTGAGAAAAAATCCCGGAAGACGCCGAAAGAGGATCTGGATCTGGCGCGCAACCGGATGCGACAATACAAGGAGGCCAATGATGAACAGGCATAGGGGCGGAACTCTGGATGCATTCCTGGCGGAAGAAGGCATCCTGGAGGAGGTGTCCGCCAGGGCACAAAAAAGGGTGTTGGCGCTGCAACTGGCAGACATCATGGAACAAAAGCAGTTGACCAAATCCCATCTGGCCCGGGAACTCAAGACGAGTCGTTCCCAGGTGGAACGTCTGCTGGATCCACAGAATACCGCCATTACTCTGGAATCGTTGGAACGATTGGCCCATGCCGTTGGCAGGCAGTTGCGGATTGAGTTTGCCTGACATCGATCATCGCATCCCCCGTTGCATCTCCTGAAGCGCATTGACAAAGCGGCGGACGTTCTCCCGGTCACCACGCAAGGATCCCTCCGGACGGTTGTTCACGGTCAGATTGAGGTTGACCACCCCCTCCACCGGAGGAGTGACCGCACCACCACCGGCAAGGGCTACCTGCGGGATCGTCGGGATCACCAAACGGTGGACCAGACCACCGAACTCGAACTGGGGGATGGTCGGCATTTTGAAGCCATGAACCAATCCGCCCTCGGCAAACCGGGGCAGGCTCATTTGGTTCATGGCGAAGATCCGGTCGAGTCCATACCGACGCACGGCGTGGCGGTTGAGGACGAATTCGCCCGCCTCAAGCAATGCCGGAATCCGGTCACCACCCCCCCAGCCGGGCAAAAAGCCGCCACGGGCAAAGCCTCCCGGCGAGTCTCCGGAACCGCCGCGTTTCTCGACATAGTTGACGGTCACCGTTTTTTGCATCGGGATGTCGGCGATGCGGGCGATCAGGGCATCGATCCGGCCCAGGGCAGCATCCACCTCGGCACCGAAAGTCACCCTGGGCGTGTCGGGCACGGTGGCCTTGAACTCCTTGAACTTGGCCATCAGCCCGTCGATGGCGCCGGTGGCGGAAACCGTGTCGAACGAGGCCCGCACCTCCGGCTGCCAACCGGCAAGCTCGCTCTTGAATTTGGCGAAGACGCCAGCAACCTTGTCGAGACTCGCCTGGGCCTTGCCGGTCGCGCCTTGCAGCACATCGGCGACCACGGTGTCGAGGGCGTTCGCACCATCCTGGAGTTCCGTCTTGATCTTGATCACCCGTTCCTTTTTCTCCAAAAGGGCGTCGATCTCGGTCCCGGCGGCGCGGATTTTGTCCAGGTTGGCGTTGATCAAAAGGGTGTGGTCTTTGGCCAGGGCGCCGTCTACCTCCTGGACCGACGCACGCACTTTGGCCAGAGCCTCGGTCGCAGCGGCGGATTTTCTTTGCAGGCTGTCGGCGGCGGCCTGATGGGCGTTGGCCTCCTCCTGAAAGGCCTGGTTTTCGATCTGTGCAGCTTTTTGCATCTGCTCGGTGGAACGGGTGGCGGCTTCGTTGGCACCGATCACCGTGCGATTGCCCATTTTCACCGCCTCCGAGGTCTGCTCGGCCAGGGCGATCATCTTTTCGGCATGCTTGCGGGCTGCTTCAAAATTGCCTTCGCGCAGGGCCGCCTCGGCCTGGGCCTGCTCGCTGGCGATGCGTTGTTGGCGGGTGGCGTAAAGCTGGAGCGGGTCCATGCCTTTTTCCGCGATCCCCTGGATGCGGTCGGCAACCGAGGCGTTGAAATCCTTCCTCTGCTCGGCCAGTTGCCGGGCGGCGTCCCGATGGCGCATCTCCTCGGCGATCAGCTTGTCGATGTTCTGCCGATAGGCCGCTTCGACTTTTTCCAGGATGCGCCGCTGGGCTTGCAGGCGCTCTTCGTCGATGCGGGTGGCATCGAGGCCGAGGCGTTTGGCATTGTCGATCCGGGTTTGGTACTCCTTCTGGGAGAGAGACAGGGCTTCGGTCTGATAGCGCCGGGTCGCCGCCAGCCGGGCCGTGGTCTCCTCGATCAGAAAGGCGTTGGTCGCCTGAAGCATGGCCTGCTGGGAGAACTTTTTGGCTTCGGTCTCCTGCGCCGCCTGATCGACCAGAAAGGTCGCTTTCTTGCGCTCCGTGGCCTGCCAGGTGTCGGCTTCGGCCTGGAAACGGGCGCGGCGTTTGGCGAACTGCTCGTCCAGCTTCTGGCCGGTTTCGTCGAAGGCTGCGGCTGAGGCATCGACCAGAGATTTCCAGGATTTGGTCTCGTCATCCACCGCCTGTTTCAGCTTCTCCCGGTGCTGTCCCAGGGCCTCGTTATATTTGCCCAGTTGCAGATCGGCGGCCCCGATGGCAGCCGGTTATAGGCGGCGGTGATGCGTTCGATGGCCCGGTCGGGATCAGTGATGTCCGGTTAGAAAATTGCATCAAGGGAATACAAATACAATTAGCTTCAGGTGGGGGTACAATGCCTC
>JADGAB010000185.1 GCA_015232245.1 Magnetococcales bacterium
CAAGGGCTTCGCCCCTGGACCCCACCAAGGGCTTCGCCCCTGGACCCCACCAAGGGCTTCGCCCCTGGACCCCACCAGGGGGATAATCCCCCTGGACCCCTATCAATAAAACAATGCATTCCGAATCTGTCAGTTCGACTCCTCCAGGGGCTGACAACGGGGACAGAAAAAAGCGGATCGTTGCCCCAGTCGCAACGAGGCAATCGGCGTGGCGCAACGATGACACGGCGCACCCGTGCGACCGTATGCCTGGAGTTCCAACGCGAAATAGCCGGGTCTGCCGTCGCTTTGGCGATAATCCCGCAACGTGGTGCCGCCCTGCCGGATGGCGGCCCGCAACACCTGTCGGATCGCCTCCGCCAGAGCGCCACAACAGGCCCGGGTCAACCAATGGGCCGGCCTGGCCGGATGCACCCCGGCCAGAAACAAAGCCTCCGTCGCATAGATGTTCCCCACCCCAACCACCACCCGACCATTCATCAACAGCGTCTTGATGGCCACCCGTCTGTTCCGGCTCCAGACATACAGATGATCTCCGTCAAACGCCTCCTCCAGAGGTTCCGGTCCCAGTTCCTGCAAAAGGGGATGCCCCTGCCACTCCCCTTCGATCCACAACAGGGCCCCGAAACGACGTGGATCGTGCAGGCAGAAGCGTGTCCGGTCATCCAGGGTCCAGATCACATGATCGTGCCGCTCGGCGCAGGCGTCGGGCGGCAACAGAAACAGCCGCCCCGACATCCCCAGATGAATCAGCATGTGGCCCGGACCGCAGGCTGCCAGCAGATATTTTCCCCGACGCTCCAGGGTGCGGATGGTCTGGTGCAGGGTGTGACGCCGCAGGGTCTCCTCAGGAATCGGCCAGCGCAGTTTCGGGGTGCGGATCTCCAAAGCCTGGATCTGGCGTCCGATCAGACAGGGGGCCAGACCGGTCCGGATGGTTTCCACCTCCGGCAGTTCCGGCATTAAAGGATCACCCCTCGCCCTGCAGACGGACGAGTTCGGCGAGCACCGCCTCCGCATGGCCCTGGGTCTTGACCGACTTGTAGACTTTGCGGATCACTCCGGTCTGATCCACGATGAAGGTGGAGCGGACAATGCCCATGCTGGTTTTGCCGTAAAGGGTCTTCTCCTGCCACACGCCGAAGGCTTCACACAGCGTTCCATCCCCGTCGCTCAGCAGGGTGAACTCCAGGCCGTAGTTGCTGCAGAAACCCACGTGGGAGCGTACCGAATCCTTGGAAATGCCGATGACCGTACACCCCAGTTCCGCAAAACGCTGGCCCAGGGACTGGAAATCGTTGGCCTCCAGGGTACACCCCGGGGTGTTGTCCTTGGGATAGAAATAGATGATTCCGCCCCTGGGGCCCAGGCGTTGCAGCAGGGGCAGGGAGCGGTCATGCTGATCGGTGGTGGCAAGATCCGGAATGGTGGCGCCTACTGGCAACATGACAGGTTCTCCTTGAACAAAACGTGAATAACGAAGTCAACAACACATTCCGCAACAGACGCGGTTTAAAGCCGGGCCCTTTTTTGTTATGGTACGTCCATTTTCAAATGGGGTCAGCTTTTTTGTCGCCTTGGGAGAGATTGCATGGCTTCGGTCATCGACGGAAAGAAAATCGCTGGGGAAATCCGGGAGAATCTGCGTCAGGAGGTCACCTGGTTGCGGGAGACCCATGGGATGGTTCCCGGCCTGGCCGTGGTCATCGTGGGGGAGGATCCGGCCTCCAGGGTCTACGTGCGCATGAAACGCCAGGCCTGCGAAACCGCCGGCATCGCCTCGTTTCATCATGAACTTCCCGGCGACACCCCGCAAAACCTCCTGCTGGAGCTGATCCACCGGCTCAACGCCGATCCGGCGGTGCATGGCATTCTGGTGCAACTGCCTCTCCCGGATCACATCCCGGAACGAGTGATTCTGGAAACCATCTCCCCATACAAGGACGTGGATGGCTTTCACCCCTTCAATGTGGGCATGCTCTCCATCGGTGAGCCTTTGTTTCCACCCTGCACCCCGTTCGGCGTCATGATGCTGCTGCGTCACGTGGGGATCGATCCCAAATCCAGACACGTGGTGGTGGTGGGCCGCTCCAACATCGTCGGCAAACCCATGGCCATGCTGATGCTGGCCGCCCATGCCACGGTGACGGTCGCCCACTCCCGCAGCCACGATCTGCCCGCTCTGGTCCGTTCCGCGGATATCCTGGTAGCCGCGGTCGGCAAACCCCGCATGATCCCCGGCGAGTGGATCCGTGAAGGGGCGGTGGTGATCGATGTGGGTACCAACCGGTTGCCGGATGGCTCCCTGTGCGGCGATGTGGATTTTGCCTCAGCCGAAAAACGGGCCTCCTGGATCACCCCTTCCCCCGGCGGGGTCGGCCCCATGACCATTGCCATGTTGTTGTCCAACACGGTCAAGAGCGCCAAACGGGTTCACGGTCTGCCAACATAACCCAAGCCGGCCAGCCTCGTTTCACTTGCGGTGAAACTCGAAAGCATGGGTCTCGGAACCGCGCTGCACGCGAAACTGCACCACATCCGCGCTTCCCAGCCTGCCGAGAATCTCCATGCCTTTCATCGGATCCGTCAACTCCACCCCGTTCATCCAGGTCACGATATCCCCGGCATGGATGTCGAACTGTTCCAGAAATTTCGGATTCGCCCCCGGAAACAACTGCACGCCACGAAACTGACCATTCTCAAACACCGGCTCCACCCGGATATGGTCCAGAATGGTTTCCGGTCTGGCCTCGAACTGACTCCACAGCGTACCGATCAAGGTCTGGGTCGCATCGGACACCCGGGTGCGGGCATCCTCCGGCTCCCCTGACCCGCTTCCCGACCTGGGCAGACGCAGAGTCTCCAACCGGCCCTGATGCTCCAGCACCACCCGATCCCATTCGATCCCGCGAATCACCGCCGGCCCCACACTCTCTCCGACCCCGAAAGAGCCTTCCGGAATCTCCCTGCCGACAATCACCGCCCGGGTCACCACCGAATTGTCCCGGGCCGACAGCAATCCCACCAGTCTGACCTCCAGCCGCGTCACCGGGGCCTCCGTGACCTCCTGAACCGTTGGCTCAGGCCGACCCTGTGGTCCGCCAAACAGGCCCCGCCAGCTCTCCGGCTCCCTTTTTCCCGGTCCGCTCATGGACTCCCTGGCGACCACGGATGACCGCAACCCCGCAGAGGACGGCCACTCTCCCGATAGGCCCCGCCAGCTCCACTCCGCCAGCTCCCACGCCAGCAGCGCGATCAGCAGATGATGGGTCAACCCCACCATCCGACGCATGCCGCCCGTCGTGGCGGAGAGATGATCGGGTTTTGTCTGGTAACTCTGGAAGAATAGCTGATTGTTTTTCATGTCGCCCTGTCGAATGGGGCGGAAGGTCTGGCGGAAAGAGCGTGCCAACCATGCAACTTGAACATTTGGCGCGCCCGGCAGGGGTCGAACCTGCAACCTACGGCTTAGAAGGCCGGTGCTCTATCCATTGAGCTACGAGCGCACGGGAACCATACAGGGGATACGGAGTCATATGAAAACATGGTCGGGGCGAGAGGATTCGAACCTCCGGCCCTCGGCACCCAAAGCCGATGCGCTACCAGACTGCGCCACACCCCGACATGTCGATGAAAATCCTAACCCGAAACCCACCCCGCAGGCAATGGACTGCGGGGAAAAATCATGTCGGACCCCGGAAAGCAGGTGTGGGAAATGTGGTCTTTTCGGGCAGTTCGGGCTATGATGGGGAGTGCTGCGGCGCTTTTGGAGAGATTCCGGGCCTCCGGGGCGTGACACAATGCAGGTCAAGGGAATGCCCGAAGCGGGAGTGATCGCAACTCCATGAAGATCGTCGTCGTCGGATTGAGTCACAAAACCACGCCCGTGGCCATTCGGGAGCGGCTGGCGTTCACCACCGAGGAGCTTCCCGGCTGTCTTCAGGAGTTGCGCGCCCGCGCTCCGATCCATGAGACCGCGTTGTTGTCCACCTGCAACCGGGTCGAGATCTACGGCGCCGGTCAGCATCCGGAAAAGGTCGCCGGAGAGATCCGCGCCTGGCTGGCGGCCAACCGGGGGGTGGATCCGGAGCTGCTCGCCGCCCACCTCTATCAACTCGACAGCGCGGAGGCGGTGCGGCACGGTTTCCGGGTGGCCGCGAGCCTCGACTCCCTGGTGGTGGGAGAGGCGCAGATTCTGGGGCAGATGAAACAGGCCTATCAACTGGCCGGCGAGCATGGCGCTTCGGGTCCGGTGCTCGACAAGTTCTTCCAGCACGCCTTTCACGCCGCCAAGCAGGTGCGCAACGAAACCGGCATTGCCCGCAATCCCGTCTCCATCGCCTCGGCGGCGGTCTCGCTGGCCCGGCGGATCTTCGGGGATCTCACGGGGTGTCGTTGTCTGCTGATCGGCGCCGGCGAAATGTGCGAACTGGCCGCCCGTCATCTGGTATCCGACGGGGTGACGATTCTGGTGGCCAACCGCACCCTCTCCCGGGCCGTGGCCCTGGCGGAGACCTTTGGCGGCGAGGCGCTGCTGCTGGACGATCTGGAACACCATCTCGACCGGGCCGACATCATTCTCTCCTCCACCGGGGCCACCGGACACGTGGTCACCGCGCCGATGATCAAGGCCTCCCTGAAACGGCGTCGGCAGCGTCCCCAGTTTCTCATCGACATCGCCGTGCCCAGGGATCTGGATCCGGCCATCGCCCGGCTCGACAACGCCTATCTGTACGACATTGATGATCTGACCCGGATCGTTGAAAATAACCTCAAGGACCGGGGCCGGGAGGTGCATGCCGCCGAGGCGATTGTCGAGATGCGCAGCGAGGAGTTCTTGCGTTGGCTGCAGACCCAGGATCTCACGCCGGTGCTCACCGCCCTGCGGGAGAGGCTCGAAGCCATCCGGGATCAGGAGGTGGCCCGTACCGTGGGCAGTTGGCCCGGCATCTCCCCGGAGGAGCGGAAACGGGTGGAACAATGCGGTCGTTTGCTGGTCAACAAGATTCTGCATGCCCCGTTGAGTCGTCTCAGGCAGCTGGCTGTGGAACCGGAAGGGGAGCTTTACGTGGACGCGCTACGACAACTGTTTCAACTCGACCAGGCGTGAGAGCATGACCAATACCTTGTTTTTGCGCAAATTCGATACCATGCGGCGGCGTCATGCCGAACTCGGGGCGTTGTTGGGTCAGGCCTCCACCCAGGCGGATGCCGCCGAGTTCGCCCGTCTGAGCAAAGAGTACGCGGATCTGGATCCCCTGGTGGAAGCCTGGATGGGGTATCTCAAGCTGGAAAGCGAAATCCGCGACACCGAAGCCATGCTGGAGGATCCGGAGAGCGATCCGGAGATGAAGCGGCTGGTGCGGGAGGAGCTGGACCGTCTCAAGTCCGGACTGGAAGAGAAAATCCCGGAGCTGCAACTGCTGTTGGCTCCCCGGGATCCCCATGAAGGTCGCAATGTGATCCTGGAGATCCGGGCCGGTACCGGCGGCGAGGAGGCCGGACTGTTCGCCGCGGATCTGTTGCGCATGTACGGTCGTTTCGCCGAGCAGAACCGTTGGCGTCTGGAGCCTTTGTCCAGCAATCCCACGCCGTTGGGGGGCTTCAAGGAGGTGATCGCCATGATCTCCGGCAAGGGGGCCTGGCTGGCGTTCAAGTTCGAGTCCGGGGTGCATCGGGTGCAACGGGTTCCCACCACCGAAGCCGGAGGACGGATTCACACCTCCGCCTGCACGGTGGCCGTGCTTCCGGAAGCCGATGAAGTGGAAGTGACCATCAATGAACGGGATGATTTGCGCATCGACGTGTTCCGTTCTTCCGGGCCGGGGGGACAGAGTGTCAACACCACGGACTCTGCGGTGCGCATCACCCATCTGCCCACCGGCATGACCGTCACCTGTCAGGACGAGAAATCCCAGCACAAGAACAAGGCCCAGGCCATGAAGGTGCTCAAGGCCCGTCTGTTCGACATCGAGCAGCGCGCCGTCAATGACGAGCGTTCCCGGGACCGGCGGGATCAGGTGGGTTCCGGGGATCGCTCCGAGCGGATCCGCACCTATAATTTTCCGCAGAACCGTGTCACCGATCATCGGGTCAATCTGACCCTGCACAAGCTGGATCAGGTGATGGAGGGGGATTTGCGGGAGTTGATCACCACTCTGACGGCCCATCATCAGGCCGAACTGTTGGCCCGGATGGGCGAGGAGTAGAGGATGACAATCTCACCGATCTCCCGTTTACGGTTTCTTGTGGGGTGGATTTGCTGGGTCTGGTTGTTGTCCGGCACGGTGGTCGAGGCCAAGCCGGCCAAGAGTTACCGTCAATCCGCCTACATCAGCAACGCCTATTTTTCCGACAAGATGGCCATGAAAGGAGAGAACATGCAGCCCATGTCCGTGGTCAAGGCGTTGCGGAGCGGCAGCGGCGGCATGGTGGGCTATTTTGTGTTGGATCTGGTCTTGACCGCTCCGGGCATGCACCATTTCAAGGTGGACATTCTCGATCAGGAGAGCAACCTGATCACCCAGTTGGATTATCCGCCGGTCAAGGCTGCCAAGGAGGACAAACTGCCCATGTACACGGCTGCGGGCACCATTTCCGGCAAGTTCACCCCGGGCATGTGGTTTTTCAAGGTGATGGATCAGCTCGACAAAAAACCCTGGGAGAATCTGGGAACGTTTGGAATTCTGGTGGTGCCGCCCCGTGAGGAGTGAGAATAAAGACAGAATTATCAATTACATTAACAATTATGGATACTGTGTTGCCACAACAGGATAAACCGGTCCCTGGCAATCCCTTCTGGACCTGTTCAGATGATGGTGAATCAACAAGTCATCCAATGTTTTAAACAAACGACACGCCCAATGTGGCTTGACGATCATTCTGAGAATCGGAACGATGAGAAAAGGAACGGAGATTCCAAGAAAAATCAATGTGATGCT
>JADGAB010000186.1 GCA_015232245.1 Magnetococcales bacterium
TTATCAACGATGGTTTGCACCGTCATGCCCAGAAGGTGGCGCGTGGCGGCAAGGCCGAGGTGGCCCGTCTCCAGGCCAAACTGCTCAACCCGCCCTTTCAGCCCCACACGTGGTCCGACCTGCTTGGCGAAGGGGCGGTGCGGCGCATGAACCTGACCCACGGCGAAGTGGACGACGCCTTTCGAAAAATTGGTGCCGGCAGCGGCGAACCCTACGTCAAGGCCGCCCCTCCCGGCGACCTGTTCATTGATCTGCACACCGCCCTGGTCTCCCCGGAGGCCATTGGTCGCAACCTGCTTGGCGAGGCGGAATTCCACAACATGCAGGAGTGGCTCGCCCCTGGCCAACAGGCGATTTTGATCATGGCCAACGGCTCCTATTCGTTCCGTGGATCGGGATTCGTGCGCGGTGGCATCTTCGACCGTTTCAAGATCAATCAGGACGGCAACGGCATTCTGCTGCACGATTATCAATACCGCCGCCTGCGGGATCTGGGGCCCGGCATGCCGACATTCGAGGAGGTGGGACTCTTCAAGATGCCCGAAGGGGGGATTTTCGATCCCACCCGACCCTGGTCCCTGGAACTGCTGGCGCAACGCCCCACCGGTCCCATCGAAAAGACCTTCACCAGTTTTTCGGTCAGCTACACCCTGCCGGAACGGTTCATCCAGCGCCCGGCCCCGCCGCCACCCGTCCCGGTCGCCGCCGCAGTCGCCGACACCGCCGCCGACTCCGGCCCTCCCTTGTGGCAACGGGTCTGGCGGGACCGCCTTGGGGATGTGATCGTCCTGTTGACCTCGCTGATCGTGCTGTCGCTGATATTCTTCTTCCAGGAACTGCTGGTCACCCATCCTCTGCTGGTCAACCGGCTGCGACGGGCTTTTCTGCTCTTTTCCGTGGTCTGGATCGGCGGTTACGCCCAGGCGCAACTGTCGGTGGTCAACGTTCTGACCTTCATCCACGCCTTCATGAGCGGATTCCGTTGGGATTTCTTCCTGATCGAACCCCTGATCTTCATCCTCTGGTGCGCCACGGCCCTCTCTCTGCTGTTCTGGGGACGGGGGGCCTTCTGCGGCTGGCTCTGCCCCTTCGGCGCCCTCACGGAACTGCTCAACCAGTTGGCCCGACGCCTGGGCGTGCCCCAGTTCCGCATCCCCTTTGCCTGGCATGAACGGCTCTGGTCCATCAAGTACATCCTCTTTCTTGGTCTGCTGGGCATCTCCCTGACCTCCATGGCCCAGGCGGAACGACTGGCGGAAATCGAACCCTTCAAAACCGTCGTGCTGCTCCGCATGATGCGGGAGTGGCCCTACGTGCTCTGGGCCGCGCTGCTCATCGGCGCCGGACTCTTCGTGGAACGGTTCTTCTGCCGCTACCTCTGCCCCCTGGGGGCGGCCATCGCCATCCCGGGACGCATGCGCATCTTCTCCTGGCTCAAACGGCGCCGCCAATGCGGAGATCTGTGCTCCAACTGCGGCAACGAGTGTCTGGTTCAGGCCATCGTGCCCAGCGGCGAAATCCATCCCAACGAGTGCTTCTATTGCCTGCACTGCCAACTGAATTACGTCAACGAAGCGGTCTGTCCCACCCTCATCATGCGTCGCACCCGTCGGGAACGGCGCGCATCGGCCTCCAGGGAGGGGGAAAACACGCCTTGACAAAAATTGTTCCGCATGGAATTGATCCTGGTCAATTCCATGCGGAATTTTCACTTGTATTTTGATTGCGTCACGTGTGATATCCAACTGTGTGAAATCACACACCCGCGATAACATAGCGCAGCGGCACAAAAAACGAAAACAGTCCCCATTTTTTTACTGACAAGAGGAGCAATTCACATGGCGGAAAATGAGAAGCAGGGCGTTACCCGGCGTGATCTGTTGGAGACCGGCATCAAGGTGGCCACGGTGGGTGGACTCACCGGCGTGGCTTGCCGCAGCGCGCTGATCGGTGGAGGCGCCCTGGCCGCCGCCGCGGCTCTCCCCTCCACGGCCAGCGCCGCCGGCAAGGCCGATGTGCCTCCGGGTCAACTGGATGAGTACTATGGCTTCTGGAGCGGTGGTCACTCCGGAGAAGTGCGGGTGCTCGGCCTGCCCTCCATGCGTGAACTGATGCGGATTCCGGTCTTCAACCGGGAGAGCGCCACGGGTTGGGGCCTGACCAACGAAAGCCAAAAGATCCTCTCCGAAGGGCTCACCCCGGAGACCAGGGAATACCTCAAGAAACAGGGCAAGCTCACCTATGATCACGGGGACACCCATCACCCCCGCATGTCCTACACCGATGGCACCTATGACGGGCGTTACCTGTTCATCAACGACAAGGCCAACACCCGCATCGCCCGCATCCGCTGCGACATCATGAAGACCGACAAGGTGCTGGAAATTCCCAACGCCCATGCCATTCACGGTCTGCGCCTGCAACGCTATCCCAAGACCGGCTACGTCTTTTGCAACAGCGAAATGCGTCTGCCCATGCCCAACACCCCCGCCACCATGAAGGATCCCAAGAAATATGTGGGCATCTTCTCCGCCGTGGACGCGGACACCATGAAAGTGGCCTGGCAGGTGCTGGTCAGCGGCAACCTGGACAACAACGACTCCGACTACCAGGGGAAGTATGTGGCTTCCACCTGCTACAACTCGGAAGAGGGCTTCACCACCGCCGAAATGACCGCATCCCCCACGGATCACGCGGTCTTTTTCAACATCAAGGCCATCGAGGCCGCGGTGAAGGAAGGCAAGGCGCAGATGATCAGCGGCGTGCCGGTGGTGGATGGCCGCAAGGATGCCAAATCCCAGTTCACCCGCTACATTCCGGTAGCCAACAGCCCCCATGGCTGCAATGCCACCCCGGATGGCAAATATGTGGTGCTCAACGGCAAGCTCTCCCCCACCGTCACCGTGGTGGAATGGGCCAAACTCGATGACCTGTTCGCCGGCAAGATCACCGAAAAGGATTGCATCGTCGCCAATCCGGAACTGGGTCTGGGACCGCTCCACACCACCTTCGACGGCAAAGGCAACTGCTACACCTCGGTGTTTCTCGACAGCCAGATCGTCAAATGGAACATGGATGACGCCATCAAGCAGTACAAGGGCGAGAAGGTCAATCCCATCCGTCAAAAGCTCGATGTCCATTATCAGGTGGGTCACACCAACGCCTCCATGGCGGAAACCAAAGAGGCCGACGGCAAATGGCTGGTGGCTTTGTGCAAGTTCTCCAAGGATCGCTTCCTCAACGTCGGTCCGCTGAAACCGGAAAACGACCAGTTGATCGACATCTCCGGCGACGAAATGAAACTGGTGCATGACGGTCCCACCTTCGCCGAACCCCACGACGCCATCATCGTGCACAAGTCCAAGGTCAAGCCGGTCGAGGTCTACAACAAGAATGATCCGTTGTTCGCCGATCTCCGCGCCCAGGCCAAGACCGACGGCGTGGAACTGGGCAAGGACAGCAAGGTGATCCGCGAGGGCACCTCCAACAAGGTGCGCGTCTACATGGTCAGCCACGCCCCGACCTTCAGCATGACCGAATTCACGGTCAAGAAAGGAGACGAGGTGACCATGATCGTCACCAATGTGGACGAAGTGGTGGATCTGACCCATGGTCTGACCGTGGTCAATCACAACGTCTGCATGGAAGTCGGTCCGCAGGCCACGGCCTCCGTGACCTTCCGGGCGGATCGTCCCGGCGTCTCCTATTATTACTGCCAGTGGTTCTGCCACGCCCTGCACATGGAAATGCAGGGACGCATGTTCGTTGAGGGGTAAACTCCCCATCAACGGTCAGCTCTCTTGAAGCATCCAGGCAACAAGGTGCCGGCGGTCGGGTTTTTCCTGGCCGCCGGACTTTTCTTTCCGGTTTTGGGGAACGGGGCCACCGTTCTGGTGGAACCGGGAACCGATACCTTGCGCCTGGCCATCGCCCAGGCCACCCCCGGTGACACCCTGCTGCTGCAACCTGGCCGTTACGGTTCGGCTGTGGTGGATAAAACCCTGATTCTGGAAGGCCCCCCCGAGGCGATCATCGACGCCCAGGGCAAGGGGAGCGCCATCACCATCAACGCGTTGCAGGTGGTGCTGCGAGGCGTGACCCTCACCGGATCCGGCACCACCGAACCAGACCTGGACAGCGGCATTCTGGTGCTAAAAGGGGGGGACGAGGCCCGCATCGAAAACAATCGCGTCACGGGCAATCTCTACGGCATCGCCATTCAGGGTCCGCAACGGGTGGTGGTGCGGGACAACAAGATCTCCAACCGCAACGACCTGTGGCTCAACGACCGGGGCAACGGCATCAACATCTGGAACTCCAGCCAATCGGTTTTCGAAGGCAACCAGGTGGACGGAGGCCGGGACGGACTCTATATCCACACGGCCCACGGCAACATCATTCGCGGCAACCGGTTCACGAATCTGCGTTTTGCCGTTCATTACATGTACGCCAATGACAACGAAGTGACCGACAACATCTCCATCGACAATGGGGTGGGATATGCGCTGATGTATTCGGAACATCTCAAGATCAAGCGCAATATCTCTCTCAACGACCGGGATCATGGCATGATGTTCCACTCCTCCCACTACTCCGAGCTGGACCACAATCTGATCCGTGGCACCAAGGAGAAGTGTTCCTTCATTTATACCGCCTCCAAGAACTCCATTCACCACAACCATTTCGAAGGATGCGACATCGGCATTCACTTTACCGGCGGATCGGAGAACAATGCCATTTTCGACAACGCCTTCATCAACAACCATACGCAGGTCAAATATTCAGGGATGGTGCAGTACGAATGGTCCCGGGACCACCGGGGCAACTACTGGAGCGACAATCCCGCCTTTGATCTGGACGGAGACGGCATCGCGGATGTGGCCTACCGGCCCAACACCCTGATGGACCGGGTGATCTGGAGTTATCCATTGGCCAAGCTGCTGCTGGCCAGTCCGGTGATGGAGAGTCTGCGGCTGGCCCAAAGCCGTTTTCCGACTTTGAGTCCTGGCGGCATCCAGGACAGTTGGCCCCTGATGACCCCGCCTCCGCAACCGGTGCATTTACCGGCGGATCTGGCTTCGAAGGAAAAAAGATCATGAATCCATCCGTCATCGAGGTCGAAGCGGTGGTGAAGGCCTATCCCCGGCATCGGGCTTTGAACGGGGTGAGTTTCACCGTGCCTGCCGGGGTGTGCATGGCGCTCCTGGGACACAACGGCGCGGGCAAGACCACGCTGATGAAGCTGCTGCTGGGTTTGACCCGTTCCACGGCTGGTCGGATCCAGGTATTGGGGGAGGATCCGGCCCGGGCGGATCTGGATTTCCGGCGTCAGATCGGTTTTCTGCCGGAGAACGTGATCTTTCACGACGAGTTGACCGGAGAGGAGACGTTGCGTCACTATGCCCGGTTGAAAGGGGAGGATCCCCGTCGCCGCGGGGTATTGCTGGAGCGGGTGGGGTTGGCGGATGCCGCCGGACGCCGGGTGAAGGGGTATTCGAAAGGGATGCGGCAGCGTCTGGGACTGGCCCAGGCGTTGTTGGGACGGCCCAAACTCTTGATGCTGGACGAGCCCACCACGGGTCTGGATCCCATGTTGCGTCAGGAGTTCTACCGGGTGATCCAGGAGTTGCGCGCGGAAGGGGTGACGATTCTGCTCTCCTCCCACGTGCTCACGGAACTGGAGGCGCGCACGGATCTGGCGATGATTCTGGAGCACGGGCGGATCTCCGCCTTCGGCACCCTGGAGGAGTTGCGTCGCGAGGCGGCGTTGCCGGCGGTATTCCGAATCCGGACCCGGGATCCGGAGGGGGTGATCCGGAGCATAGGCGGAGAGGCCGAAGCCCGCCGGGTAGGTGACGCTGAGGTGGAGTTGACCACTCCGGTGGAGGAGAAAATGGTCTGGTTGCGAAGACTTATGGAGGCGGGAATGGGGGTGGAGGATGTGGAGATCCAGTTGCCGACCCTGGATCATGTGTATGCCCATTTCGGCAGCGACCGGCGCGACAACCCGGAGAAAAAGGAGTCCCCATGAGTCCACTGCTGGTGATCGCCGACAAGGAGACCCGGGATGCCTTGCGCAACCGCTGGGTGATCAGCGCCACGCTGTTGATGGCGGGTCTGGCGTTCGCGTTGACCTTTCTGGGAAGCGCGCCCACCGGGACTCTCGGGGCCAAGCCGCTGGCGGTGACGGTGGTGAGTCTGTCGAGTCTGACCATCTTTCTGGTTCCCCTGATCGCCTTGATGCTGGCGCATGACGCCCTGGTCGGGGAGATGGAACGGGGGACTCTGTTGCTGCTGCTGGCCTATCCTGTGACCCGTCCCCAGGTGGTGCTGGGCAAATTTCTCGGTCAGGTGGGGGTATTGGCCGTGGCCACGGTGGTGGGGTACGGGGCGGCGGGACTGGCGGTGGGTCTGCAGGGGGAAGGGGCGGATCCGGAGAGCTGGCGAGCGTTTGGCGCGCTGATCGGCAGTTCCGTGCTGCTGGGGGCGATTTTCATCGCCCTGGCCCATCTGGTCAGCGCCCTGGCCCGGGAACGGGGGGGCGCAGCCGGGGTGGCCATCGGTCTGTGGCTGGTGTTCGTGGTACTCTATGACATGGGGCTGCTCGGCGTGCTGGTGGCCACCAAGGGTCAGATCCATGAAAAGGTCTTTCCCTGGCTGCTGATGGGCAATCCCACGGATATTTTCCGGCTCTACAATCTGACCGCCTTTGAAAACACCCGGAACTTCTCCGGTCTGGCGGGATTGAGCGGTCAGATGGAGTTCTCCCCGGGCATGCTGCTTGGCGCCATGGTCGCCTGGGTGGTGATCCCCCTGGGAGCGGCCATCGAGATTTTCCGGCGGCGGGAACTGTAGGTGATTTAACTTATAGGGGTCCAGGGGGATTATCCCCCTGGTGGGATCCAAGGGCAAAGCCCTTGGGACTTTGCCTTTGGCGCGC
>JADGAB010000187.1 GCA_015232245.1 Magnetococcales bacterium
GAAAAGCGCGCCAAAAGCAAAGTCCCAAGGGCTTCGCCCTTGGATCCCACCAGGGGGATAATCCCCCTGGACCCCTATCAGTAAAACTACGCATCCCAGAATGGTTTTGGTTTAGAAAGAGTCTTCTCAAATTTTTTTGTCTCACTCCTCTTTTCTTTCCGTCGGCGGGGAGATGCGAGAGGAGCCGGAGAGCTTCACTCCCGCTGCCGGATCACCGCCATTCTGCAGGCTGCGCACTGTGAGCTGAAAGGCCCGGTTGAGCATCAAACCGCTCCCATCCCTGGCAAAGACCCGCAGATCGTAACTCCGTCCCGCAAAACTGCCATCCCCCGCGGCAAACGGGGTTTTTCCCGTCAAGGTCAATGTGGCGTCAAGCGTCGAGGCAAAACTGTTCCCGCAACCACCCGGAACGGTCACGTTCCCCTGGGAGAGGACCAGCCGGCCATGCAAGGCTCCTTTAGAGACCAAAGCATCGCTCTCCACACACCAGGACCACTCTCCCCCCGGGATACCGCCCTGCACGGCAAAGGTCAACGGACCATAGCTCTGCCCCTCGAACCCTACCGGCACTCCATCGACCACAATTTCCGGCAATCCTGCGGATTCCCCACGTTCCCCGCAACCCGCCTGCTGTCGCAACTCATCCAGCGTCACCCAGACCAGCAGATCGTCCAGATCGTCCGTGATGTCATCCGGGGTTCCCCGGTTGCTGTAGGCCGGATGGGGCATCATTGTGGATTGTGCCGCCGGACCCGAACGCTTGTCCGGCGTGCCGTTGGTCTGATTGACCCGACCGTTGTGTCCATGACTCCAGATCACCAGCGCCACACCGCTTTGCTCCGCCACGCTCAGACGAGCCTCCGCCACGGAACAGATGGAGTGTTCACCCGTGAGTCGGCTGTCGTAGGCGTACTGGATTGGATTGAGATATCCATCCAGATGATGGGGAACCACCGAGGCGAACTGTTCTGACTCCGGCAGACGCCCCCGGGAGGCGGCATGGCCCAGCAGGGCGTTCCGGTCGGCCCGCAGATGCGCGACGGTCTTCTCTTTGGCCAGGGTCTCCATATCCGGAATCAGCAGCATCAGGGTGGAGAGCGCCACTCCCAGCAGCATCAGAAACAATGCCATGCTGATCAGACTGAAACCGGCGGATCTCTCACCTTTCATGACCGCTCCGCGACATCCAGACAGCCCCGTTGCACAATGCAAATTTGTGAAAGAAAGCGGGGTTCTGGGGGATTCCTTCCCCAGGGTTTTGACTTTAAACCGCAACCATTTTGGGATGCGCAGTTTTACTTATAGGGGTCCAAGGGGCTTTGCCCCTGAACCCCACCAGGGGCTTTGCCCCTGAACCCCACCAGGGGCTTTGCCCCTGAACCCCACCAGGGGCTTTGCCCCTGAACCCCACCAGGGGGATAATCCCCCTGGACCCCTCTATGTGAAACAATCCATCTCAAGGAATGACAAACAGACTGAATCGCCTGCTGACCCTATGGGCTTTGGTATTGCTGTCTTGCAAATGCACCACGAAATCAAACGGTCCACCCTGATCGGTGGCGGCAAAAGGGGCCTGACCGGCCATGGTCAGGGTGTTGCCCTGAACCTCCGGGGTCGTACAGACGCCAAACGCCTCCCGGGGCGTAAGGGGAACCTCGGCGGTGAAACGCAACCGGGAGGCCCGCACCTGATCCGGAAATTCCACACACCAACGATAAGGCCCCTTGCCTCCGTCCGGGGTCAACTTCACCTCCGGATAAACCGCCCCCACACTGGCGGCGGGCACTCCACTGGCCAGAATCCGCAAGGGACTGGCCCCGCAACCGGCTGCGGCCTTCAATTCCGGCATGGTGGCCCAACCCACCAGATCATCCGCCTCGTTTTCGGCGTACAATGGCACGGGATAGGCGGTTTTCTCTCCCACGGCTCCGGCAGGCTTCGCCGGTTTGGTCACCCCGTCATAACCCCGGCTCCATACCACAAAGGCCACATCCGTCACGGTGAAATTCACGCTGCCATCGGCCTTGAGCACCTGCACGCTCAACGGGGTCTCATCCAGATGACAAACCGTGTTGACCTGGATCAGCTCCGCCGCGTAGGCGTACTGCAGACCATTCATCTGGGCGTCCTGGGGGCTGTTGAGCACGCCGCTGTTGACGATCCCCTCCGGCAGCGCCCGATGGGCGCCCGCAAAACCGATCAGGGTCTCCACCGCGCGACGAACCACGGTTTCATTCTTGTTCTTCAGGGTCTGTTTCATGGAGGGCTCGTACACCGTGACCCCTCCGGCGATGATCAGGCCGATGATGATCATGACAATCGACAGCTCGATCATGCTGAACCCCCCGCTGCGCCGCCGCGCAGTCGAGATCCCGGGACTCTTCATGGCCATGCCATCCTTCTCCAAAGGTCCATCCTGAAAGAAAATCGACATCATCCCACCATGCTGTACAAGGGCATGAACATGCCCACCAGCAACACGACAAACAGTCCCCCGCCCAAGACCAGGGCAATGGGCTCGATGCTTTTGCCCAAGGTCTTGACCATCTCGTCCAGACGGCGGCCATACTCTTCGGCGGCGTAATCCAGCTGTTTGGGCAGAGCGCCGCTCACCTCGCCGATGCCGATCATGCGCACCACGAAGGGAGGAAAGATTCTGGCATCGGCAAAAGCGGTCTTCAACCCCAGACCGTTGATCAGACCAGCCCGCACCTCTTGCATTCTGGCCTTGTAGACCTCGTTGGCAAGGGAGCCTCCCAGGATGTCGATGCTTTTGATCACATCCACCCCCGCATTGATCAGCAGGCTGAAATAGGCGGTGATGAAGGCCAGATTGGAGGCGTGAATGATGCGGTTGATGATGGGCACGTGGAGCATGAAGTTGTGCACATGGTGGCGAAAGGGGGGCAGATGGGTCATCAGGCTTTTGAAGATCACCACGGCGAGCAAAACGACCACGACGATCAGACTCAGGTTGTCGCGCAGAAAATCCGCCACGGCGATGATGCCCCGGGTCAGGGCGGGCAGCTCCTTGCCCGTGGCCTTGATCAGCGGCAACACCATGGGCACCACGAAGTAGAGCCAAAAGGCCATGGCGCCGAAAATGGCGGTGAACATGAAGGCCGGATACATCAGGGCGCTTTTGGTCTCCCGGACGATCTTGTCCACCTTGAGCATGTGGCGGGAGGCGTCCTGAAGGGTGCGGTCCAGGGAGCCGGTCTCCTCGCCGATGCGCATCAGAAACAGGGCGGTATCCGGGAAGAAGCGTCCCCAGTTGCGGGCGGACTCCGACAGGCTGGCGCCGGACTGGATCCGGTTCACCAGGTCATGGCCGACCTTGGAGAGGGTGGGATTGTCGTTGTCGGCCATGGCGTCCTGGATGGCGGCCACCACCGGAATGCCGGCCTTGAGCATGATGGCGATGTTGTTGAGGGCTTCGGCCATGGTGACCACCTCGACCCGGGTTTCGAAGAACCGTTCCAGGGTGCCGTAGAAAAGCCCCAGCCAGACCGGCAGGGGTTTGACGAAGATCACCGAGCCCCCCTGGCGTTCCAGGTAGGCGGTGGCGGAGATGGGGCTTTCGAAGGGCAGCTCGACCACACCCCCGCGCATTTCACCCTGCCTGGAGATCAGCTTGTAATGAAAATAGGCCATGGGCGTCCTCGTTTAAGCATTAGTGTCCCAACACACGAATCACTTCCCGGACCGTGGTATGGCCAAGTTTGACCTTGCGGACCGCGTTTGTGAAGATGGTGCGGTGTCCGGCCTTCAGGGCCGCCTGTTCCAGGGTTTCGGCATCCACGTCCCGGCCAATCATTCCTTTGAGTTCCCGGTTGGTGCGCAGGATCTCGTAGATCAGGGTGCGTCCCATGTAGCCGCTCTGGTGACAATCCTCGCACCCCCGGCCTCGCCAGAGCCGGGTGATCTCGATATCTTTAAGATAGGACAACTCCTCGGGGGTGGGGGCATACTCCTCCCGGCAGCCGGGACAGATCTTGCGGACCAGGCGCTGGCTCACCACCCCCACCAGGGAATCGGCCAGCATGAAGTTGGGAATGCCCAGGGAGCGGAGTCGGGGAATGGCGCCGAAGGCGGTATTGGTATGCAGGGTGGAGAGGACCAGATGACCGGTTTCCGATGCCGAGACTGCGGTCTGGGCGGTTTCGGTATCCCGGATCTCCCCCACCAGGATCACATCCGGGTCGTGACGCAGAAAGTAGCGGATGGCCGAGGCGAAGGTATAGCCCGCCTTGACGTTGATCTGGGTCTGGCGGATCAGCGGAATGCGGTATTCGATGGGATTTTCGACGGTGAGGATGTTTTTTTCCGTAAGGTTCAGGCGGCGTACGGCGGCATAAAGGGTGGTGGTCTTGCCCGAACCCGTGGGACCGGTGAGCAGCACGATGCCGAAGGGTTCGTTGAAGATTTCGGTCATCAGGTCCAGGTCTTCGTCGAACACCCCCAACTGGCGCATGCTCATGAAGTCCCCCTTGGCGGGCAGGAGGCGCAGCACCAGGTTCTCCCCGTAGGGACAGACCGTGGAGGAGACCCGGAAGTCGTACTGGGTGTTGAGGATCGATTCGGAGAAGCTGCCGTCCTGGGGAAGGCGTTGTTCGGCGATATCCATGCCGGATTTCATTTTCAGGCTGGAGATGAGCCGTTTGAAGGTCATGGGCAGGGCGAACTGGGCGCGCAGCACCCCATCCACCCGGAAAGCCACGCTGATGGCACGGTCCATGGGACGGATATGGATGTCCGAGGCCCGCGCCTTGACCGCCAGTTGCAGCAGGTGCATCACGAACGAATCCAGGGAGCGCACCCCGTCCCGGTCGGCGGCCAGGAGTTGGATCTCCTTCTGGATGAGCCTTTCCACGGGGTTTTCAAGGAAATAATAATAATACTGTATGGCATTGATGATCTTGCCTTTTTCCCCCTGACGGACCCGGGGTTTGAGTCCGCTGGCCCGGGCGATGTATTTTTCCAGCCCCTCCACGTCATCGGAGCAGGTGACGACGATCACCTCTTTGCCATCGCTGAAATAGGGGAGAAACTTGTTGGTCAGACAGGCCTGGATGTTGAAGAGGCGCAGGCTCTCCGGGGAGGGGCGTTTCTGGTCCACATCGACGAACTTGCGGCCATCCTGATCGGCGATGGTGGTGGCGATGTCGTACTGGGAGATGAACCCCAGGCGTTCCAGGATCTCGCCAACTCTTTCCCGGGTCACTTTTTGGTCCTGGAGGGCCAGATCGATATGGGCATGGGTGATCAGCCCTTTTTCCTTGAGCAGTTCTCCGATCTGTTTGGTGACTTTTTCCGCTTCCGCCATCTTTCCCGCCTCCCCGCCAACCTTGGAATCCGCCGACCGCTTCCGCATGCGGCAACCGTTGCATTTTACATGGAATGGTTTGCAATCTCGACCTTTTTTCCATCCATCGCGCCAAAATCTCTCGATCCGGACCCCTTGCGCGTGGTATATGGTGGCCCGGGGAGGGGTTTTCCGGTCGAAAGCATCCACCTCCCAATCCGGCGGACCCGCACACAAAAGAGACCATGCATACCCTTTACCATTTCTTGTTGACTTTTGTCATCATGCTGACCCTGCCTGTATGGATCTGGCGCTATTTTACCACGCCCAAATACCGGGGCACGGTGCGGCAGAGGTTGGGAATGGTTGCTGCCGGGTTGGATGCCATCCCGTCCGCGCCAACCCGCATCTGGCTGCACGCGGTTTCGGTCGGCGAGGTGATGGCGGCCCGGGAACTGGCGGGACAGCTCAAGAAAACTTTTCCGGATCATCCTCTGGTGGTCTCCACCGTGACCCGCACGGGTCAGCAGATGGCCCGGGAGCGGATCCCGGAGGCCGAAGCCTGTTTTTATCTTCCCGTGGATCTGCCGGTATGCATTCAACCGGTGGTGGAAGCGATCCGGCCATGTCTGCTGGTGATCATGGAGACCGAGCTTTGGCCCGGACTTTTTCGGGTGTTGGCCCGGCGGGGGGTGCCGATTGTGGTGGTCAACGGGCGCATTTCGCCCCGTTCCTTCCGGCGTTATCATGCGGTGCGGTTTCTGACCCGGCGTCTGCTGGCCGATGGACGGCTCTATCTGATGCAATCCTTGCGGGACGCGGAGCGTCTGACGGCCATGGGCGCTCTTCCGGAACGGGTCAAGGTCACAGGCAATCTCAAGTACGACCAGGCGATGAAACCACCCAATCCCCAGGTTCTGACGGATCTGACGCAGCGTCTGCCCCGTCCGGGGCAACCGGTGTGGATCGCGGCCAGCACGCATCCCGGAGAGGAGGCGATTCTGCTGGCCATTCATCGGGAACTTCTCGCCCATCCTCTGGCTCCGCGTTTGATTCTGGTACCCCGTCATCCGGAGCGCACCCCGGAGATTGTCGCTTTGGCAACCGGATTGGGTCTGGAGGCGCAGCTCTTTTCCCGGACCCGGGGTCAATGGGCCGGGCCTTTGTTGCTGGTGGACGAGATCGGCTGGCTGGCCGGGCTGTATGGCTGGGGGGAGGTGGTGTATGTGGGTGGTTCCCTGGTGCCTCATGGCGGACAGAACATGTTGGAGGCGGCAGCCTGGCGATTGCCGGTGTTGTTCGGACCCCATGTCTTCAATTTCCCGGAGATCGCCGTTCAGTTGCTGGAGTCCGGAGGGGCCATTCAGGTGGGGAACGGGGAGGCGTTGCGCGGCGCGTTGATGGCTTTGTTGACCGATCCGGAGCGATGCCGGATCATGGGGCAGGCGGCTCATGGGGTGATTCCCGCCAATGCCGGCGCTCTGGAGCGGACCATGACCGCCATCCAGGAGGTGATGCCCCCCTGACGGATGTCAACTGTTGAAAAAAAAGCGGGGGTCTGGGGGATTCCTCCCCCAGGGTTTTGACTTTGCCTTTGACTTTGGCGCGCTTTACAAAAGAAATTTTTTCACG
>JADGAB010000188.1 GCA_015232245.1 Magnetococcales bacterium
CGGCCTGTTGCAGGATGGACACGCGGGTCAGATTGGCCGACTCGGCGGCGATGTCCGCATCCATGATGCGGGAACGGGAGGCCGAGGTGTTCTCCATGACGTTGCTCAGATTGGCCACCACCATCTCGAAGCGGTTCTGATAGGCTCCCAGGCTGGCCCGGATGTCGGAGACCGAATCCAAAGCCCGGTCGATCCGACCCAACACCGCGTTGGCGCTACCCTGGGTGCTCACATTGACCGCCCCCGTGGCGCCCACGGAGAGCAGGGAAGCCGTGGTGGTCCGATCCACGGTGACGTTGATGGTCTGGTTCTGGTTGGCCCCCACCTGAAACACCTTGTTGGTCTCCCAGGCGCCGCTCAACAGCACCTGGTTGTTGAACTGGGTCTGGGTGGAGATCCGGTCGATCTCCGACATCAACTGGTCGATCTCTTTCTGCAGATCCATGCGATCCGAAGGATTCATGGTGTCGTTGGCCGCCTGCACCGCCAATTCCCGGATCCGCTGCAAGGCATTGGTGGTCTCGTCCAGAGCCCCTTCGGCCACCTGCATCATGGAGATGCCATCGTTGGCATTGCGAATCGCCTGATTCAGCCCCCGGATCTGGGAAGTCATCCGGGTGGAGATGGCCAGACCCGCCGCATCATCCTTGGCGCTGTTGATACGCAGACCCGAGGAGAGACGCTTGAATGTGGTACCCAGGGCATTCGTGGAACGCTCCAGGTTGCGTTGGGCATTCATGGAAGCGACGTTGGTGTAGATGGAAAGAGACATGTTATATTCCTCCCTGAGTGGATCTCATCTGTGAGACCCCAAGCAAAAATCATCCATCCCTGGGTACCGCTGAACCGTTCATTATCTGGACAGGCCGGTCCGAGCCTGATCGCAACCCAATCGAGCATCAGCAGGATTGGCGGTTGCCATCGCAAGATCAATTCAACAAATCTTCATCCGGTGACGAGAGATCACCAAACACGAACGGGAGTCGGACCTTGAAAGCGTGGTCCACGGAAACAACTTCAATCAGAAGGGTCATGCAAAACATGGCAGTGTAGCCTCCCGAATCCGCGCACCGTTTCCCGGCTGGCGTTTCGTGATCATCCCTGACTGGAGGTGGGTTGTTCGTTTCAAGGGCAAACCCGGGCCCCATGCCTGAAGCGTCTTCTCCATCTTTGTGGAGGAGCGTTCAGGATACTGACTGATCCATCCTGGATCCTTTCAGCATCTGGAGAGATTTATCGGCGGGGTTGGTCTCGGACTTGAGATCTTTTTTTGGATTTTTCGGGCAAACTGCATCGATACCCTGTAAACCCGTCCACCGTCTCCTTACAACAAGGTATCGGGTGTGTGGGTTCACGGGTTGAGGGTTTTTTGCGCAGGCAGGCGGTGACGGACCATTTTTTTTGGTCCGTCACCGGAACAGCTTCATTTTTTCTTTTCAGCTCAAGTGATTATAGATCATTCCCTCCAGATCCTGCATCTGTTGCATCAATTCCACCATGCGTTCGCGCGGAATATAACGGACCACCCGGTAATTGCCATTGTCCAACCCACTGATAGCGATCAACTTGTACTTCCTATCCGTGCCGAAGCGCAGCGAGTTGAAACTGCCCATGGATTGGACGACCTCCTCGGCCAAAATCTGCAGTGCCGTTTTCCGTGCTCCTTTCCGCCTGGGTTCTTTCTTCGCCGCTTGGTCCTCTATTCCCTTGCCATCCTGCCTGTCGGTCGTGTTTGCCATTGAGCGACTCCCTGGCGCATCACGTCCTTCCGACAGGCTTACTTCAAAAGCTGTAAAGCGATCTGTGGCTGCTGGTTGGCCTGGGCCAGGATCGCCGTGCCCGCCTGCTGCAAAATGGAGTTGCGGGTCAGGTTGGCAGACTCGGAAGCGATGTCCGCATCCATGATCCGGGAACGGGAAGCCGAGGTGTTCTCCGACACATTCGCCAGATTGGCCACGACAGCTTCGAAGCGGTTCTGGAAAGCGCCCAGATTGGCCCGGATGTCCGAAACCGAATCCAAGGCCCGGTCGATGCGGGCGATGGTGGCGTTGGCGCTGCCCTGGGTGCTGACGTTGATCGCCCCCGTGGCCCCTGCGGAGAGCAGAGAGGCCGTGGTGGTGCGATCCACGGTCATGGTGATGGTCTGACCCGCGTTGGCGCCAACCTGGAACACCTTGGCCGTTTCCCAGGCGCCGCTCAACAGCACCTGATTGTTGTACTGGGTATGATCGGAGATCCGGTCGATCTCCGACATGAGCTGATTGATCTCTTTCTGAATGGACATCCGGTCGGCGGCCACCAGGGTGTCGTTGGCTGCCTGCACCGCCAGTTCACGGATGCGCTGCAGGGCATTGGTGGTTTCGTCCAAAGCCCCTTCCGCCACCTGAGACATGGAGATGGCGTCATTGGCATTGCGGGCCGCCTGGTTGATGCCGCGGATCTGCGAGGTCATCCGGGTGGCGATGGTCAAGCCGGCAGCGTCGTCCTTGGCGCCGTTGATCCTCAATCCCGAAGAGAGGCGCTGGAACGTGGTGCTCAGGGCACGGGTGGTCCCATCCAGCTTTCTTTGGGCATTCAATGCCGCAACGTTGGTATTGATACTGATAGCCATGATAAACTCTCCAGCATGGAGGCGCAGATCACGCCTCCTTTAAATTCTATCCGTCCCTGGCGAAAACGTGAGTCGATCCTTTGGGCGGGCCGACCCAACCCGCACGCTTGCGCGACCTTGCCATGGCGACGACGCCACCGACCACCGCCGCCATGACAAGGAATGGGGCCATCAACGCAACAGTTGCAGGGCGATCTGCGGTTGCTGATTGGCCTGGGCCAGGATCGCCGTGCCCGCCTGCTGCAGAATGGAGTTCCGCGTCAGGTTGGCCGACTCGGCGGCGATGTCCGCATCCATGATGCGGGAGCGGGAGGCCGAGGTGTTCTCCGACACATTGCTCAGATTGTTGATCACCGCCTCGAACCGGTTCTGAAAGGCGCCCAGATTGGCGCGGATATCGGAAACCGAATCCAATGCCCGGTCGATACGGGCGATGGTGGCGTTGGCGCTGCCCTGTGTGCTGACATTGATCGCCCCCGTGGCCCCCGCGGAGAGCAGGGAGGCCGTGGTGGTCCGATCCACGGTCATGGTGATGGTCTGACCCGCGTTGGCGCCCACCTGGAACACCTTGGCCGTTTCCCAGGCGCCGCTCAGGAGCACCTGATTGTTGAACTGGGTGTGGGTGGAGATCCGGTCGATCTCCGACATGAGCTGATTGATCTCTTTCTGGATGGCCATGCGATCATTGGCCACCAGGGTGTCGTTGGCTGCCTGCACCGACAGTTCACGAATGCGCTGCAAGGCATTGGTGGTTTCGTCCAAGGCCCCTTCCGCCACCTGGGACATGGAGATGGCGTCGTTGGCATTGCGGGCCGCCTGGTTGAGACCGCGAATCTGCGCGTTCATCCGGGTGGCGATGGTCAGA
Organism: Magnetococcales bacterium; assembly: GCA_015232245.1. Taxonomy (GTDB): domain Bacteria; phylum Pseudomonadota; class Magnetococcia; order Magnetococcales; family Magnetaquicoccaceae; genus Magnetaquiglobus. Next base: position 3,477 of record JADGAB010000188.1, read on the forward strand.
CCCGCCGAGTCGTCCTTGGCACTGTTGATCCGCAGACCCGAGGAGAGTCTTTGGTAGGTGGTGCTCAGGGCCTTGGTGGTACCATCCAGCTTGCGTTGGGCGTTCAAGGCGGCGATATTGGTGTTGATGCTGATAGACATGAGATCCTCCCTTGCGAAACGAATCGTTCGTTTCCAATCAATAATGACTCCATCCATCCCTGGCAAAAAAGTGAGTCGTTCTTTTAAGCGGACCGACCCAGTCCGCAGCCAGAATACTCTTCCGCCCGACATCCATCAGGATGTGCTGCCAGGCGATCTGGTGTTGTTCATGCCGGGCCGGATCGACCCGTCATGAAAAGAAACCTGTTCAGATCGATCTACTTGAGCAGTTGCAAAGCGATCTGGGGTTGCTGATTGGCCTGGGCCAACACCGCGGTTCCGGCCTGTTGCAGGATCGACACGCGGGTCAGGTTGGCCGACTCGGAAGCGATGTCGGCATCCACGATACGTGACCTGGCCGCCGCCGTGTTCTCGGAGACGTTGGTCAGGTTGGCGATCACCATCTCGAAGCGGTTCTGATAGGCCCCCAGGCTGGCCCGGATGTCGGAGACCGAATCCAGCGCCCGGTCGATCCGTCCCAGCACCGCGTTGGCGCTCCCCTGGGTGCTCACATTGATGGCCGCCGTGGCGCCCACCGAAAGCAGGGAGGCCGTGGTGGTCCGATCCACCGTGACCGTGATCGTCTGGTTCTGGTTGGCCCCCACCTGGAACACCTTGGTGGTCTCCCAGGCCCCGCTCAACAGCACCTGATTGTTGAACTGGGTCTGGGTGGAGATCCGGTCCACCTCGGACATGAGTTGATCGATCTCTTTCTGCAGAGCCAGGCGATCCGAAGGATTCATGGTATCGTTGGCCGCCTGCACCGCCAGTTCACGAATCCTCTGCAGGGCATTGGTGGTCTCGTCCAGGGCCCCTTCGGCCACCTGCATCATGGAGATGCCGTCATTGGCGTTGCGGGCCGCCTGATTCAAACCGCGAATCTGGGAAGTCATCCGCGTCGAGATGGCCAGACCAGCCGCGTCATCCTTGGCGCCGTTGATGCGCAACCCCGAGGAGAGCCGCTTGAAAGTGGTCCCGAGGGCATCTGTCGAACGAGACAGGTTACGCTGAGCGTTCAAAGACATGATATTGGATGCAATGAAAAGAGCCATGTTGTAATCCTCCCTGAACGGATCTCCACCGTGAGATCCTCGTCAAAAATCATCCGTCCCTGGTCATCGCTGAACCAATCATTGTGTCACAGGCCGGTCCGAGCCTGATGTTGTCTGTACGGCATTATCCTAGAAAATGGCCGCACAAATCCATAACTTAAATAATTAAGCGTCCCGCATCGATTCTGGTCAAAAGAGTTTCCGGGAGACGCGAGGGCGTCAATCCGGATGGTTTGACAGAACCATTCCAGTCAGGGCACGGCAAACGACGTACAGGGATTTGGACAGAACAGCCGTCCGGGCACAACGAGTGGAGCAAGCGCGGTTCAACATGGTGAGTGGCCTCCTGACCCGGTACCATTCCTGGTTGCCGTTTCGTGATCGTCCCTGACTGGAGATGGGTTGTTCATTTCAAGGGCCAACCCAGCCCTTCTGCGATGCTTCTTGCATCGCTGGCCGATCCATCCTGGATCAGCAACTGCTTGGGTAACTTATCGGCGGGGTACGGTGGAAGTTTACTGCTTTTTTTCCTGCCGGATTTTCCTTTCAACCTCTGGAAAAACCGGCCATACCGTCACCTTGAGGGATGTATCGGCACCCCCGGCCAGGAAGTTGAATGGATTCTGGCCGGGGGGTGACAAAAGGCGGATCAGAAAGCCTGGGGAACTCCGGCGGGTTGAGCGGTGGCGGCCTTGCCGGCCTGGCTGCCCACGGGTTGACGGGCCTGGGGAGGCAGGGGGATGGGCTGTTCCTGAGGCTGGGGCTGGGGCTGGGCGGTCCGGCTGGGCGTCTGGGGAGCGGTCTGGGGAGCGGTCTGGGCATCGTCTTGTTCCACGCCCCGCTTGGCGGCGATGGGCACGCCGATGGCCTCGGAGAGCTGGACCGCATCCGCCACATCCATGCGGCTCAAGATTTTGGCGGCCACCTTTTCCGGAATCGCCTTGAGGGCCTTGACCGCCGTATCCCGATCCATGGCCATCAGGCTGGTGGCTGCGGCTTTGGGTTTCATGCCCGCGTAGATTTTGGCCAGCCGTTTGATGTTGGCGTCATCGGTCTCTTTTTCCCTGGCCAGATCGGCACGGATGGTCTCCCGCAACTGTTCCAGGGCGGTGATCCGTTTTTGCATCTTCTCTTCCAGCCGCTTGAGATCCGTCTCACGGATCTCCTGGAGCTTTTCCCGTTCGTCCAGGGCCAGACGACGTTTTTCCAGCGACTCCAGCAAGGCGATGGGATCCTTGGCCAGACCGATGTCGGTGGATTTGTTGCTTTTGGCTCTCTCTTCGTGATCGGCGACCCAGGCCGGAACCGCTCCGGCCAACAGGACCACCAGAACCGCGGAGACGCTCATCATGATGCGGGTACGCCTGGAAATGTTCACGCCACACCTCTTCTTGCCTGAAACTGACCGTTCGAGTCGCGACCGACCCGACTGATTGCCACAAAATCCATCTCTTTCATCTCGTTGCGGCGTGCCTCGACGCGCTGGCGCCCATCCTCTTTTTCCGCCAGATTCTCCGCCTGTTGCAACTGCATGCGGGTGAGCCGCCAGTTTTCCCGGGCCGCCTCGGAATCCTCCCGGGCGCGGCGCAAAGCCATTTCCAGGCGCTGCCGCCTCCAGATCTGACCGGCCAGAAACGACTCCAGCAGGCCCGGATCGGGTCGATTGGGACCGGGCGCCGCCAAAGCCTCGATGGCCGCCCGTTTCTCCTCCTCGGTTTGACGGTCCAGCTCCGTGATCCGCTGCCGCAGATCCTCGACCCGCATCAGGGTGCGGGCAAACGCCTGACCTGCCGCATCCTCCTTGATGCGCCGCAGCTCCTCCAGTCGGGAAAACCGATTCACCGTGCCTCCAGGAAAAAAATCTCGAAAGCTTTCGATAAAGACTCGCCATTCATCCCGGCATATCGCAGACTGAAAGGATCTGGCGAATCGTCAACTTGCAGCAAGTCAAGCAATTATCATGCCCACCATCAAGAACAGACATGGCGCCCGCCTCGGGATGGCCGGTTGGATCGTGTTTCTGCTGTTTCTGTGCCAACCCGCAGCTCTGGCGGCGCAGGAACGGGAAAAATCGCTGGTGGTTCTGGCCATGGGACCGGAAATCACCGAGCTTATGCGACGCATCG
>JADGAB010000189.1 GCA_015232245.1 Magnetococcales bacterium
GCGCGCGCCCACCAGTCGCCGCAGGCGGCTTGTGTTTTGGCAAGGGGAACCGGCCATTTTTCGCTTAAGCGAAAAATGGCCGGTTCCCAAGGCTGCGCGCAAAATTCAAAAGCAAAGTCAAAACCTTGGGGTGAGGCCCCCCCAGACCCCTGCTTTTTTTTCATAAGTTTGGCGGCAACGCCGCAGGTTCGTGCACTCCGCACACCGGACATGCGGGATCCTTGGGAACAACGATTTTCAGATATACCTGATCCAACGGATTGACCAGAAAAAGTCTGCCCTGCTCCCCGGTCAGCCCCAGAATGGCCTTGACCACCTCTCCGGCCTGCAAAGCTCCGATCACCCCGGCCACCGCGCCGAGCACTCCGGCGGTGGCGCAGGTGGGCAAGCCCTCCTCCAGCATGCAACCCTCTTCCAGACGCGGATGAAGACATTGATAACAGGGGGCCTGGTCATCCACCCCATGCCGGAACGTGGCCACCTGCCCTTCGAATCCCAGAACCGCTCCGGAAACAAACGGCAACCGCTGTTCCATGCAATAGCGGTTGAGCAGGTATCGACTGGCAAAATTGTCACTGCCATCCACCAGCAGATCACACCCCATGGCAAGACGCGCAAGCGACGTTTCTGTCACCCGTTCGGGAAACGCCGTGACCCGGGTGATGGGATGGGCCTCAAGCAGGCTTGACCGGGCAGAGTCTGTCTTGAAAGCTCCGATTCGTCGGGTCTGATGGAGAATCTGCCGGTGCAGATTGGACAACTCCACCCGATCCCCATCCGCGATCACCAGATGACCGATGCCGGCCTGGGCCAGAAACAGAGCCACCGGTGATCCCAGTCCGCCCGCCCCCAGAATGAATACCCTGGCGTCGCGAAGACGCGCGGCAGCCTCTTGCGAGAATGTGAAGGAGGAAGTCAGACTGGATGGCATGGATATGTGTTGTATTGCTTGCAGGAGTCCAGAGGAATGATCCCCTCTGGTGGGGTTCAGGAATGAGGCCTAAATCGCATCCCGAAATGGTTGCGGTTTAGAAGTCACCATTCCCCCGTTTTTTTTAAGTTGACCTTTCAAAACAGGCGTGATCCACTGGTCAAACGTGTCGGACGCATCAGGAAAACCATTCTTCAAGGCGGGAGCCGAGAACTTTCCCTCCGGTCGGGGAGGGGGCTCCGCCGACCGGAAAGGAGTGCGCTTTGACCTGCAGAGGATCAATAATCCTTGTACTTGGCCACAACCACGCCGCTGACAATGAGCTCGCCTTGAATTTCGATCAACGGATACCGGGAATTCAGGGGTTTCATGTACTGCCGGGCGCCATGCACGATCAACTGTTTCAGGGTGGCCCGATTGTCTTCGCTTGTCCGGGCGATCAGGAAACGGTTATGCTCTGACTTCATGGTGGGATCGACGATGATGAGTTCGCCTTCGGTGAATTCCGGCTCCATGGAGTCGTCCGGCACTTCCAGGGCATAGGCCTTGGCGCTGGTTCTGGGAGCCACGGGGATCCATGCCTTGACGTTTTCCGGGTGGTGGGATTCGGCGGTTTCCGGGGTGTAGGCTTTGGCCTCTTCCCAGGTGATGAGGGGAATGCGGGCGATGACCGGAACCCGATACCCTTCGGCGGCTTCGGAGACGCCAGTCATGCCGCCGCCGCCGCCGGGAGGACCACCGAGGCTCATTTCGCCACGGCCGGTATCCAGCCAAATGGGATCGACACCGCAGGTCAGGGCGATGGCGACCGTACGTCTGGAGGAGCGGGAGCGTCCGCATTCCAGTTTGTGTACCGCAGTCTGGCTGATGCCCACCCGATCCGCCAATTGCTTCTGGGTGAGGCTGGCATATTTGCGGGCAGTTTGAATTCTGTCGCTTAAGGTCAAAGTGCTGGATCGGTCTGTCATGGTTTTTTTGGGTCCTTTTATGATGAATGGTTACGTCAACGATGGGTATATACTTTCCGTCAGACTAATGCAACCTTTTGTGAGGCGGAAAGAGCGGAATGTTGCAGAACAAAAAATTATTTTTATAATTAATTTTTAAGTGAAATATTAAATATAAATCAACTGAATGTTATGTATATCAATATCTGATTTCCTTTAATGCTTGCAAAAAATAATAAACAACTATAAGATAGTTACGGTGTTATTAAAAAAATGCAATAATCGGTTTTTACTGACGTTTGCAAGGCGTTCTCCAGGGGTGGAGAATGGCCATTCAGCAACTTTTGTAAGGTTGTAAACCATTAACATTGGGGAGCAAGTAAATGGCACCATCATCCAGCAAATCCCTCCGTCCCCGGACAACGGCCATACAGTCGAACCGTGTGGATCAGTTGATCGCCTCGGCGCGGAAATCCCGGGAGGATCGTATGACCGGTTATCGGGAGCGTTCCCTCTCCATACACCCCTGGGTGTGCGCCCGCTGCGGTCGCGCCTTTGTGCGCGAGAACCTGAGCGAGCTGACGGTGCACCATAAAGACCACAATCACGATAACAATCCAAACGACGGCAGCAATTGGGAGAATTTGTGTTTGTATTGCCATGACAACGAACACTCCCGTTACGAAGAACACCACGCATCTCTGCAGGGGCAAAAACTAGAGGAGTCATCGGAATCGGTTGCCATGCATCACCCTTTTGCAAACCTGAAGGAACTGTTGGCCAAAAAAAGCAACTGAAGATTAATTCTCTTCAGTGATAAAGACAACGAAAAAATAAAAATTGCTGCAGAAAAAATGCGTTTGAGGCATTTTTTTTTGTAACGGAATAGCACGAAGTTTGATGTTGTGTGGTGGTTTCGTTCAAAATCAATCTGTTGGCTGGTTTTTTGATTCTTGTTTGTTGCAGGGAAAACTTCACGTGAGTCCTGCAGGATTTTTTCGATGTGCGCCACTGGCAACCGGGGCGTGTTCGCCCTGGTGCGGGCGGTTTTTTTGCAGGGGGCAGGCAGGCGAAAAACAACCGGAAAAGCTCATTCGGTTCCGTCGGCGGGCAGATCGTGAAACCCGGCTTGCAGAATGGTCCGGGCGAGCATTTCGCTCATCAGACGGGTGTGCTCCTTGCAACGGGACTTGTCCGGCCCCTGATCCTGCCAGCGTTGCAACAACTCCCGGCAAGAGGTGGTGCCGATGGCGTCCAGGTAACGGCGGTAAAAGATCTGGGTCAGGGTGTAAGCCTCCTCTTTGGCCTCATCGTCCCCGGGTTGCTCCCGTCCGGCGACCAGACCGATGGAGAGCAGTCCGGCTGTGAGTACGCCGCAGGTATGCTGCAGTTCGGAAAATCCACCGTTGAATGGTGTGGCCAGTCGGGTGATGGTGGCTGAATCAAAACGGTGCGGGGCAAAAACTTCGGCAAATGCCTTGAGCATGGCCTCGGCGCAGGAGTACTGTCCATCGTTATAATAGTTCCGGGCACGTTCCCCGACCTGACGGATGATTTCGGCATCATCCCAATTTCGGGAGGCGGTTGGCGGAGTGAATGGCGTGGTGGGGGGCGGGGTGGAATCGGACATGGCGAGGGGTTCATTCAAAGTCGATGGGATCGGTCTGCTCCGGTCGGCGGATGGTCAGGATCACGTCACCATCCGGGAGTTCTTCCGTGGTCACGGCAACACCCCGTTCCTGCAACCTGGGATAGAGCAGGCGGGGGATGCGGTTGTGGCGGACATGCAGGATGTCGCCAGGGCTCAAACAGGTGACGGCCTCCAGAATGTGGATCATGGGTTCCGGGGAAGGCAAATGGCGTACATCCAGGCTCTTGCTCATCTTCTTGGACAGTCATATAAAGAATTGGTGATCGATTGGATCGGGTATGGTCGTGAATATGTGCATGTATGGTTGCCAAATCGTGCACGATGATCTACATAGAAGATGATGTCAATATAAAAATGGTAGCCATGGAAGAGAATCCTTTGCCTCTGTTTGTGCGTCTGACCGGTCGCGCCTGTCTGCTGGTGGGCGGGGGAGGCGAGGGTGGACGCAAGGCGGCGGCCCTGTTGGAGGCCGGAGCGCGGCTGACCATTGTGGCGGAATCCCTTGAGGAGGAACTGGCCGCGCTGGTGACCGGTGGAAAGGCGACCTGGTTGCGGGAATCCTTCTCCGAACATCATCTGCAGGGGGTCTGGCTGGTGGTGAGCGTGGCGGTGGATGAGGAGCTCAACGCCCGGTTGCACGCCGCCACTCTGGAACGGGGCCTGTGGTTGAACGTGGTGGATCAACCCCGTTTCTGCACGGTGATCTGGCCTGCGGTCATTCGGCGTCCTCCGGTCACGGTGGCCATTGGCACCGGCGGCGCGGCGCCCGCATTGGCCGGTTATCTGCGTCGTCGCCTTGATGCCTGGCTCCCCGAAGGGGTGGGGGAGTTGGCGGTATGGTTTGCCTCCTGGCGGAGCGTGGCGGTCGGCGCCCTGGCGACCCGGGGGCGTTTCTGGCGGACACTGTTCGACCAGGGGGTGGCGGAACGGTTTTTGGAGGGGGATCGGGAAGGAGCCGATGCCATGGTGCGTCAGGCTCTGGCGGAGTTTGAGGGGGTGGGCGCGGGAGATTCGGGTAACAGGCGGAGGAGAAGATGATCAAGCGGATTGCGGCGCGACAGCTCAAGGCGGGCATGTTTGTGCATGATTTCAACCATGACTGGAAGGATCCCTGTTGTCAGGATCGGGATCCGAACGCCTTCCGTGGTCCCAAGCTGCTGCGCACCGACGAGGAGGTGCAGGCGGTCGTCGAGCATGGCATCGCGGAACTCTACATCGACACCGCCCGGGGTCGGGATGTGGAAGACGCCCCGACCGCAGCGGAAGTTCAGGCCATGCTGGAGGCTCAGTTGCGGGATCTGGCGGTGGACGATGGGGAGGATGGCCTGGAGCAGGAAGTTCCCATGGAACGGGAGATCCATCAGGCGGCCAAGGTCAAGGCCCATGCCCGTACCCTGGTGGGCTCGATCCTGGAGGATGCCCGGCTGGGCAAACAGGTGACTCTTTCGCCGGTCAAGGATGCGGTCCGCAACATGGCGGACTCCATGTTCCGCAATCCGGATGCCCTGCTTTCGTTAAGTCTTATCAAGCAGCGGGACGAATACACCTTCATGCATTCGGTGAACGTGGGGGTGATGTTGATGTCCTTCTGCCGGATGCTGGGCATGGAGGAGGAGGAGATCATCAACGTGGGCATTGGCGGCATGCTGCATGACATCGGCAAGATGCGCACTCCGGAAGGGATCCTCAACAAGGAGGGCAAGCTCTCGGACGAGGAGTTCGCCATCATGAAAAGGCACGTCACCTACAGCCGCAAGATCCTCTCCGAAACCCCGGGTATTGCCGAAGTGAGCATGCATGTCGCGGCCCAGCATCATGAACGGTTTGACGGTTCCGGTTATCCCATGGGGCTCAAAGGGGAGGAGATCAACCGGTTTGGTCAGATGGCGGCCATCGTCGATGTCTATGACGCCATCACCTCGGACCGGTGTTATCACAAGGGCAATCCCCCGCATCTGGCCCTCAAGCGCATGCTGGAATGGAGTCGGTACCACTTCAGCGCCGAACTCTACCAGAAGTTTGTCCAGTGCGTGGGGATCTATCCCATGGGCACGCTGGTGCGGTTGGAAAACGGCCTGTTGGGGGTGGTGAGCCGTCCCAATCACGACAGCCTGTTGCATCCGCTGGTGGTGGTGGTGATCAACGGCAAGACCGGACAGCGCGTCCAACCCCGGGAAGTGGACCTGATGGCCTACAAGAACGATTCCAAGGCCGGCTATGTGATCAAGGGCCACGAGGACCATATCAAGTGGCAGATCAACCCCCTGGAGTTTCTGCCCAACGCCAAGCTTTACGAGTGACCCTCAAGGTTGGCGCGAGGGGTCAGGGTTTCATCACCAGCCTGAACCCCACATGCAGATCCGGATGGGCCGGATCGATGCCCGTACGGTTGGCGGTGCGGGCATAGTCCGGCCAAACGGCCCAGCTCCCCCCCCGGGCGCTGCGGAAGAATCCCTGGGACGGCCCCTTGGGGTCGTCTTTGGGAGATGCGGCGTAGTAACCCGGCGCATACCAGTCGGCCACCCACTCCCAGACATTGCCGATCATGTCGTGCAGTCCGAAACCGTTGGGGACCAGCATTCCCACCGGTGCGGTCTCCGCGTAGCCGTCGGTGCAGGGAAAGACGTTCCATTTCGGCCAGGCCTTTTTGGCGCTCTGATCTCCCACATTGGCATGCCGACACCCCTCCGCCGGATCATCCCCCCAGGGAAACAGGGTCGTGGTCCCGGCCCGGGCCGCGTATTCCCATTCGGCTTCCGTGGGAAGCCGGAAATTCACCCCGCCGCGACCCGACATCCAACGGGCAAACATGTTGGCCTGCTCCCAGGTGATGTTCACCACAGGCTGCAGATCCCCGTTCAGATCGTGACCATCGTAGGAGGTGCTGTCGTGTTTGGCGTCGAAACGACGGTATTGACCGTTGGTGACCTCGGTTTTGCTCATCCAGAAACTCTTGACGCACACCTCGTGTACAGGTACTTCGTCCGGGTCATGGCCTTCGCTGCCCATCTTGAAACAGCCCCCGGGAATCTCCACGAACTCAATCCCGGTGACCGGTTCGGCCTGGGTTTTCAGCCCGCCGCTCCGCTCTCCCCGGGCAGAGACCTTGGGGCTGGTCTCCGGGGGTTTTGGCTCCGCGGAGGTCTGGGGCGGCGACAGTGGATGCGGCGGAGGAGGTGGGGGTGGTTCGGGCTTGACCTCGGGCTTGACCTCGGGTTTGACCTCGGGTTTGGTCTCGGGCTTGACCTCGGGCTTGACCTCG
>JADGAB010000018.1 GCA_015232245.1 Magnetococcales bacterium
GATGGTTCCCCGCAGGGCGTGTCCGCCCCGAACGATGATTTTGTCCATGGAATCCGTTTTTTGTCCGGTAATGATCTTTTTTAGGGCAAGTCATCGTCCCGGCAAGTGAAAATCCGTTTCGACGGCTGTCCGGATGGGTGTTTTTGTAACCGATTTTGGCAAGCATAGCACTTTATGCGCGGCTGTGCCATTGCCCATGGCGCGTACCGGAAAAATCGGGTGGGTGAATTTTTATGATCAGTTGGGAAAATTCGTTGACGCAGATGGATGAATGATGCCAAACTTATAGATAAGTTCTATATATTCTCATATGTTGGATCCAAAGGAGCCAGGGGTACATGATCGTCAAGGCCGAATCGGACGATGCCGTGACTGCGGCCAATCATGTCGCGGTGCGCGAGTACATCCTCAATGCCATAGAAAAAGGCCGGATGAGTTTTTCCGGCTGGCCGTTGGAAAATTTCCAGGCCATTCCGGAGCTTCCGGACCCGGAGGGGCGGGCCACCGCGCTTCTGGGGGCGTGGCTGGACCGGCACATGGTGAAAAAAACCCGGGCAATGATGTTCGGGGATCTGCGGGAGGCACAGTTCGAGGCGGCCAAACAGGCCGCGGAGGTGATCCTCTCCCAGCAGACCCGCAACGCCTTGAAGCAGTACCGGGACCGGGTGTTCGGCGAGGGACAGGGCTCCATGGAGTTGGTGGTCAAGCAGCTTCTGGAGCTGGCCGGTCGCTCCCTCTCCCGGGACGCCCATCAACTGTTGGAAGCCTACCGGGTCCGGAAAGGTCTGAAAAGCGCCGGAGACGCGGTGCGGGCCTTGTTGGATCTGGAAGAGAGAAGTCATTTGCCCCCTGTCGCGTCCTCCCCGGTTCCGGTGACCATGGCGTTGGTCTGCGCCGACCCCCGTCCGGCTCCGGAGCGGGGCTTGCGGCGCGAGGTGGCGGCGTTGTTGCAGGATCTGAAATCCCAAACCGTTTTGACTGGCAGTGGTGGAGGTGGCTTATGAAGCGTGTATTGATTCCGTTGGCCCAGGGGTGCGAGGAGTTGGAGGCGGTCACGTTGATCGACATTCTGCGTCGGGCCGGGGTGGAGGTGGTGGCGGCGGGATTGCATGCCGGGCCCGTGACCTGCAGCCGGGGGACGGTGCTGGTGCCGGATGCCACCCTGGCGGAGGTGGAACAGGATTCCTTCGATCTGATGGTTCTGCCCGGCGGTTTGCCTGGCACCACCCATCTGGACGAGGATCCGCGCATTCACGCCCTGCTCAAGCGTCTGGCCGGGGAAGGCAAATACGTTGCCGCCATTTGCGCAGCTCCCTCGGTGTTGGCCCACGCGGGTTTGCTGGCCGGCAGAAAGGCCACCAGCTACCCCACCTGCATGCCCGAGGAGTTGCTGTCCACCATGGAGTATCTGGAAGAGCCGGTGGTGCGGGATGGCCGGGTGATCACCTCCCGGGGACCGGGCACGGCCATGGATTTCGCCCTGACCCTGGTGGAACTCCTCACCTCCCCCGCAGTGCGCCAGCAGGTGGAGGATGACTTGATGCGGGGGTAGGATGGGGGTGGATGGAAGCTCCCATGGGTAAACATCATGGGAGCTTCAGTATATTGTTGAGATGTTCGGCATAAAAGAAGTTCAGGAACTCAAAACCGCGCCATGTGGAGATCTCTTCCGGCGTGATCTTGAACCAGACCAGCAGAACAAAACAAACGTACAGGATCCAGGAACATAGAGTGATCAGGTTGCGTACCTGTACCCATCTGTGCATTTCGGCTGTGTGTTCGGGAAAGGGAACCGCGTCCGTGTTGGTCAGGAGGAGTATTTGCCAGTCGCTATAGGCTTTTCTGGCGAGAAAATATATTCTTATTGTTATAAGTCTGGCAATGATAGCCAGCCAGTGCCAGGAGGCCATAGCCATGAGATTGAATATTAAAAATTCAATCATGAGTAATATGTGTGGATAATTCTGGACTGATTTGGGCAGTAAATGTTGATTGAATATAAAATACAAGCTTGCAATGAGTGTCACGAGAGCCAGGATTTCTCGTATTTTTTCCATTTGCCCTTTTGCCAGATCTGTGACAAAGATGCGCGGGTCGTTTTGTGTGTCGGTGCGGGTCAGTGTTGGTTTGATATATAAGTAAATTAATGGCCAATAGATCCAGATGGTGGATTTCAAACCCCAACGGTAGAGGGTTGCTGGTACGAACAGGAGAGCAATGACAATCCAGAAACCGATCAGAAATAATAAATTGTTGGAAGGAGCCTGTTTCAGTACGGATTCATAAGAAAATGCGTGGGCTTTGTTGGTTCCAGGCATCATCTCAGGGTAACGGTGCGAGTCAATTGCCAGCAGATTGCGTTTCCAGTTGGCGGGCATGAGGCGTAGACCAATCCGCAAATAACATATGGTGGCAAAGATGCGGGTGACAATAGAACGGAGCCAAATCCCTAACGGTATTCCTGTCATGATCATGACAACCAAAAAGAGAGGGAATACATTATTTGAGCTGTTCTCGATAATAGTAGGTACCACTTTGGCAGGGTTTTTCAGGAATTCCGAGTGATAGGTTGACACTATTAATAAATATATTGATACCAGCGAGATCGAAATGCTCATGGCGCGGGCGGCCTTTTGGATTGGAATGACTTCGACAGTCGCGATCCATCCGGTGATTACTCCAAGAAGTGCGCCTGATATCATATATCCAGACAAAACGTCTTCGTGTCCACCGATGAACATCTTGCGGGCGCTGATGATGACACCAATCCCTGCCCCAAAGACCATGCCGATGAGAATTGCGTTTTGCATCTTCATGTCTTTGATTGAAACCAGCATCAGTGCAGATTTTAATGCTAATATGCATATTCCAGAAGCCAGCAACCCCAATAAAAAAGAATAAAGAAATAATGGTAATCTTTCATGATGGGGTAGCCATGTGCTGATTTGTGTCGAATGGATGAGTTGATAGGTAGACAGGAATAATACCAGGAATAGCGCAATGAAAACTAATAAGTATTTTATGTCTTTAATGTTATAATCAAAATCCATTTTATATGAAAAATACCCTCTGAACCAGATCAGGCCCAATTTCGTTGATTCTCTGGACCGAAGCAGCAGCAGAGGAGCGATGCCAAAGCTGATCAGCAGCAGTATGTGGGTGTTCAAATAATAGGCCATGGTCCAGTAGAAGATTACGGCCACCACGGTTTCGCTTATGGCCAGCCATGAAGGTTCGATGCGTTCAACGGATTCAGGGGAGGAGATGAGGCGTATATTGAGAAATTTTTTTTCTGAGAGTGACATGGTAATATAGTCTGAGGCAAGATGTTGATGATGCTGTAAAGTTAACATGCCGCAAAATATAATGTCAATGGTTATAATAAATACAATAAAATAACATTGTGTTATGAAAATGACCTTTCTGTGTGGGGATCAAGGAGAGATGATGTTGTTTTTTTTGGGGCACGAGGCATTCTGACCAAACGTTTCGTTTGGAATCAGATTTTTTCCCGATTTTTCAGCTTCAATTCATGTCGGGTTGCTATGTTACGTTTACAAGTTTCAATATGAGCGCATCTCATCAACCCAAGGAGTGAACCCATGCACAAAACCATGACCTTCCTGGCCCTGTCCTCAGCCATTCTTCTCGGTGGCGCGCAGGCGTCCCATGCGGCGGGGGGCTGGATCGGCCTGCATCCGGAACAACCCCAAGGTGTTCTGGTTGGCGACATCATCAAGGAGAGTCCGGCGGACAAAAGCGGTCTGCAGCGCGGGGATGTGATTCTGCGCCTGAACGATGAGGCGATCCGGGATCCCCTCCAGTTCTCCACGGAGATCCATCGCCTGAATCCGGGCGCCGAGGTGACGCTGACCGTGCAGCGCAAAAACGAAGTCAAGACGATCAAGGTCAAACTGGAGAGTGTGGCCGATCATGTCTGTTGCAACGCGCCCCCCGCTCCCGGCAGTGTGGGAGGGGGTGTGGGTGTGGGCGATCACTCCTATTCCCCCTTTGCCTTCAACCGCTCTGTGGTGCCGGTCAGACCCTTCGGCGCCATCGGCGCGGCCCACTCCCACGATTACGAAACCCGTCTGAAAAGCACCTGGTCCATGCTGGAGGCCTATGAACGGATCGCCGAGGAGAAGAAACTGGGTGATCCGGGCAAAAAGTTGAGCGGTGAAATCCGTGGCATGCTTCAACAGGCCCAGGGACTGCTCGACAAGTATCGGTTGAACGAAGGAATGTCCGTGGTGGAGAGCGCCTACAGGAAGGTCCAGGATGCCCTGATCCAGGTCCGCAAGGGGGAGACCCTGGTACAGCCCAGAAACTTCCCCAATCCGGAGGCGGAATATGTCTACGAGTTGGGCAGCAACAATGTTTTTCTGATGTTGCTGGAACCGGTCACGAATGCCAAAGGGCTTGCCCCGGATGGCATGGCCCGCATCGAGGAGGCCCGCGCCCTGCGCGGCAAGGCCGAAGAGAACGCCGCCAGAAAGGAGTTCAAGGCCGGCATCGGGCAGTTGGAACAATCCACCGCCATTCTGACCGAACTGTTGCGCAGGACCGGGCTCGACATTCCGTAAGGCCGGATCCCGCATCTGTCCGTTTTTCCGGCATGGGGCGCCCGTCAACACTTCGTGCGGGTCCATGCCGGGCCGACATGGCCCGCCTCCGCACGCGTCCCGTCAGTTCCGACCGGTTGTCAGGCCCCCAGGCGATAACCGACCGACGCGCTCCGCCTGGAGGCGATCATCGCCAGCCAGCTCAAAGGCAGACCGTCCGGGTTCTCCCCGCCGCCGTTGCGACCGCCACGGCATTGCCACTCCATGATCTCTTCATATTCGGGTTCCATGTCGCCGAACCATTCGTGCCGGGGAGGGATCCGGATTGTCATGTATTGTCCCATGGTGTGCTGTTCCTTATAATCGTTTACAATCGTCAAGAATTCGTGAGTGCGAGTGTGCGTCAGGCATGAAAATTCAATGATCATGCCAGATCAACCAATCCTGCAAATGAAAGGAGCCCCTTCATGGCCGTCGGCCCTCCCCCTGTTGCGCCAATCTTGCCCCCGGTAAGGGGATTTCGTTTGGGTACCGCCGCCTGTGGCATCAAGAATGGCCGTCGGGAACGGGACGATCTGCTGGTGGTGGAGATGGCCCCGGAAACCCGTGTGGCCGGGGTGTTCACCCGCAATCCGGTCTGCGCGGCTCCGGTGGAGGTGTGCCGGCAGCGCCTGCCCCGGGGCGCGGCCCGGGCGCTGGTGGTCAACTCCGGCAACGCCAACGCGGTGACCGGTGTTGTCGGCATGCAGGCGACCCTGACCGTCGGCGCGGCGGTGGCCCGGCTGCTGGGGGTGGAGGAGAGGGAGGTCTTTGTCGCCTCCACCGGGGTGATCGGCGTGCCGTTGCCGGTGGAACCGATGCTGGAAGGGGTGGAGGAGTTGTCGGGACGACTGGCAGAGGATGCCTGGCTGGCGGCGGCCCGGGCCATCATGACCACCGACACCTTTCCCAAACTGGCGGTGCGTCAGGTCGTCATCGATGCGCAGAGCGTGACTCTGGTGGGAATCGCCAAGGGTGCGGGCATGATCCGGCCCGACATGGCCACCATGCTGGCGTTTCTGTTCACGGACGCCGCCATCGGGGCCGGGGCGTTGCAAAACCTGCTGGCCGGCGCGGTGGAGGAGAGTTTCAACGCCATCACCGTGGACGGGGATCAATCCACCAACGACACCGCCCTGCTGTTTGCCTCCGGTCAGGCGGGCCACCGGTGGATCGCCGATCCGGCGGATCCGGCACTGGCCCCGTTCGCCACGGCCCTCAACGACCTTTGCCGGGATCTGGCCCGGCAGATCGTCCGGGACGGGGAGGGGGCGGGCAAGTTCGTGACCATCACCGTGACCGGGGCGCTCTCCGCGGTTCAGGCCAAACAGGCGGCCATGGCGGTGGCCAACAGTCCTCTGGTCAAGACCGCCCTGGCGGGGAGCGATCCCAACTGGGGCCGGATCCTGGCGGCAGTCGGAGCGTCGGGGGTGGCGCTGCGGCCCGAGACCCTCACCTTGTGGCTTGGAGATGTGCTGGTGCTGGAACGGGGCCAGTTGGCCGAAGGGTACGCGGAGAAAAAAGGCGCGGCGGTGATGGCCAGGGAGGAGATCCCCATCCGGATCGATCTGGGGGTGGGAGAGGGAGCGCGCACGGTCTGGACCTGCGATCTGACCCACGACTACATCACCATCAATGCGGATTATCGCACGTGAACTCCGTGGAACCGCTTTCCTGGCCGGAGATCCGCACGGTGCTCCTCGACATGGACGGCACGATGCTGGATCTCCATTTCGACGATGTGTTCTTTCGTCAGACCGTGCCCGGGGCCTATGCCCGCAAGCACGGTTTGACCTTCGAGGCGGCCAGGGATGTGGTGCTGGAGTCCTATCAGGAACAGCAGGGCACCCTGGCCTGGTATGACCTGGATCACTGGTCCAGCCGACTCGGGATGGACATGCGGCGGCTGAAAGAGGAGGTGGCCCATCTGATCCGGGTCCATCCCCACGTGTTGCCGTTTCTGCAGGCGGTGCGGGAGTCGGGGCGTGCGATCCATCTGGTCACCAATGCCCACCCCTATTCCCTGGACATGAAACTGGTCCGCACCCCCATCGGAGCCTGTCTGGATTCGGTCATCACCAGTCACGAGGTGGGCTGGGCCAAGGAACAGGCCCCTTTCTGGCCCGCCTTGACCGCCCGGCTGGGGCTGGATCCCCGCACCACCCTGCTGGTGGATGACTCCGCACCCGTGCTGGCCGCGGCCCGGGCGTTCGGTATCGCACACCTGCGTCAGGTGCTCCATCCCAACTCCGGAGCCCCGCCCAATCCGGTTGGACAGTTTCCCTCGATCGTGGATTTCCGCGATCTTGGTCTTCCCTCCTGAAGAAAACCTGCAAGAGAGCGCCATGAACGACTCGACCCGACAAGCGGAAGGATGGTTTGAGCGGCATCATATGGTGTTTCTCATCGCGGCTCTGGGGGTGGGGATCACCCTGACCGCCTGGTGGCTCTCCCATCAATCGGTGCAGGAGTCGCTGCAACTGAGCTGGATCCTGCTGTTCGGCGGCATGGTTTTCACGGCGTTTCTGGTGGTGCTGCATACCCGTCTTGAAGAGGATCGCCATCGGCAGGCCAGGGCCAAGCAGGATCTGACCGCGGCCAATCGGGCCCTGACCCTGCTGGAACAGTGTCACAAACTGGTCAATCAGGAGAAAAACGAGGTGGTGATCCTGGCCCGGGCCTGCGCGCTGCTCGTGGAGGTGGGAGGGTACCGCTTTGCCTGGTGCGGCTTTGTGGATGGACAACAGGATCCGGAACAGGCCATCACGCCGGTGGCCCACTCCCGTCTGGCCCCCGACCTGTTGCAATCCTTCCGGCAGACCTGGATCGACTCCGGTTATCGTCAGGAACCGGCCTGCACCGCGATTCGCAACCGCGCCCCGACCCCGATGAACAATCTGCTGGACGACCCCTCCTCGGATGCCTGGCGGGGGCAGGCCCTGCGTTACGGCTATGCCGCGGCGCTGGCGGTTCCTTTGCTGGATCACGACACCCTGTTCGGGGTGTTGAGCATCTACGCTTCCCAGCCATGGGCTTTCGCCGCCGCCGAGGTGGAACTGCTGGCGGAGTTGGCCAACACCCTGGCCTTCGGGGTGCTGGCCGTGCGGGAGTCCAAGCGGCGTCGCCAGGTGGAAAAGGAGTTGGCCCATCACCGGCATATTCTCGAAGAGCAGGTGGCCAAGCGGACCCGGGTGCTCAACACCGTGGCCGCCATTGCCCAGCGTCTGTTGTTTCACGGGGGGTGGCGACAGAACATCGATGTGGTGTTGCAGGATCTCGGTCAGGCGGCCAACGTCAGCCGGGCCTATCTTCTCAAGACCGTTGCCAGCGGCTCCGACACCCTGCTGGTCACCCTGATCCACGAATGGACCGCCCCCAATATCGTCCGACTCAGGGAACCGGAACCGATCCCCGCCACATCCCTGGAACGGTTCGGACTCTCCCGCTGGCGGGAGCGGCTGGCCCGGGGGGAGCATCTGTTCGGACGCACCCGGGATTTTCCCGCGGAGGAACGGGATTTCCTGGCCGCCCGGGGGATTCTCTCCATCGCGGTGATGCCGATTCTGGTCCATGACACCTTCTGGGGAGTGCTGGGTTTCGAGGATTGCCGCCGGGAGCGGACCTGGAGTTCCGGTGAGATCGACGCCATGCAACTGGCGGCCAATACCCTGGACGCCGCCATCCGCAAGGATCGGCTCCTGGAGGAGAAACGGGCCGACGAGGCATTGATTCTCAAACTCTCCACCGCGGTGGAGCAGAGTCCCAACATCGTGCTGATCACCGACGCCCGGGGACGGATCGAATATGTCAATCCCCGTTTCACCCAGATCACCGGCTACGCCGCCCATGAGGCCCTGGGGGGAACGCCTTTGATTCTCCAGCCCCAGGCCAAGTCCGATCAGGACTATGACCTGATGTGGGAGACCCTCAAGTCCGGACAGGCCTGGCGGGAGGAGTTGCGCAGCGTGCGCAAGGACGGCAGTCTCTACTGGGTGCACGCCTCTTTGTCGCCTTTGGTGGATGGGGCGGGTCAGGTGACTCATTTTGTCTGCATCCAGGAGGATGTCACCCATCGCAAGTTGTCGGAACTGCAACTCCGGGAGGCCTTCGACAAGCTCGCCCGCAGCGAGAACCGCTTGCAGGCCATTCTCGACAACATGCCCAGTCTGGTGTTTCTCAAGGACCGTTCCGGTCGCTATGTGCTGGCCAACCGTCCTTTTTCCGAAACCTTCCAGTTGGATCTGACCGCGATCATCGGTCGTCGGGACGAGGAGTTGTTCCCCGACGAGGTGGCACAGGGGTTCATCGAATCGGATCGCACCGTGATGCAGCGCGGGGTGCTGGCGGATGTGGACATGATCATCCCCTTGAACGGCGAGAAGCGGATCTTTCACACGGTTCGTTTTCCGGTGGTGGCCGACGACAGCGGTTATTTTTCTCTTTGCGGCATTGCCACGGACATCACCGAACGGCGGATCGCCCAGGCCCGGTTGCTGCGCTCCAAGCAGGCCCAGGACATTCTCAACGGGCTGCTGTTCGCAGCCATGGAGTTGACATCCCTTCTCAGGGAGTTTTTGAGCGACTCCCTGGCGCGGATTCTGGCGGCCCCGTGGTTTGTCCCGGACGGGAAGGGGGCCATTCATCTGTTCGGCGCCGCGGAGGACGGCGGGGATGTGGTCTGTCAGATCGGTCTCGCGGAGGATGGGAGCGCGGATCGGGCCGGCAAGGCGCTGCTGGAGACCGATTGGGGAGTGCAGAGCCCGGGGATCGTGTTCATCGACGGCAGCGGGTGGCCGGGGGGGATCATTCCCGGTCTGCCTGAAGGTTGGGGGTACTATTCGGCGCCCCTTTCACCCGGTGGCCGGGTCAAGGGGGTGATTCAGATTTTTCTGCCCCCCTCCCACCGGCGCAGCAAGGATGAGGAGGATTTTCTCTCCACGGTGCGCAACACCCTGGCTGGCATCGTGGAGAAAAAGATCGTCGATCGTCAGTTGATCCTGGCCAAGGAGAAGGCCGAATCCGCCAGTCTCGCCAAAAGCACCTTCCTGGCCAACATGAGCCACGAAGTGCGCACCCCCATGAATGGGGTGATCGGCATGTTGACCCTCCTGGGCAAAACCCGCATGAACTCCATGCAGCGTCAGTATCTGGCGGTGGCCGTCCAGTCCGCGGAACTGCAGCTCAACGTCATCAACGACATTCTCGACTTCTCCAAGATCGAGGCGGGTCGTCTCACCCTGGAAAAGATCCCCTTCGATCTGCGGGAGGTGCTGGACAATGTGGGAGCCATGCTCTCCGGCACCGCCTCGGGCAAGGGGCTGGAGCTGCTCCAGCACGTCTCCTGGCGGATCCATCCGGAGCTGCTCGGGGACGCGGTGCGGCTGCGTCAGGTGCTGATCAATCTGGTGGGCAACGCCATCAAGTTCACCCAGCACGGCGAGGTGATCCTGCGGGCCGATCTGGTGGAGGAGCTGCCGGAGTCGGTACGGATCCGGTTTCATGTCATCGACACCGGCATCGGCATCTCCCTGCAGGCCCGGGAAAAGCTGTTCCAGCCGTTTGTCCAGGCGGACGACTCCACCACCCGACGTTTCGGCGGCACCGGACTGGGACTGGTGATTTCCAAGCAGATCGTGGAGTCCATGGGAGGCGTGATCGGTCTGGCCAGTCAGCCGGGCGGGGGGGCGATGTTCTGGTTCGAGGTGGATTTTGTCAAGGTTCCCGGCTCCCGGCCTCCGGTCATGCCTGCGCTCGGCGGGGTCCGGGTGCTGGTGGTGGATGACAACGACACCAACCGCACCATTCTTGAGAATTATTTTCATGTCTGGGGGGTGCGGTGCCGCTGTGTGGAGAGCGGCCAGATGGCGTTGGAGATCCTGCGGGCCGGAGAGGAGGAACGGTTTGATCTGGTGATCCTCGACATGTGCATGCCGGACATGGACGGCCTGGAGGTGGCCCGGTTGATTCATCAGGATGCCGGGTTGACCCATGTGAGGGTCATGGTCTTGAGCTGCGGGGCCCATCTGGAGGAGTCGGTGTTGGGAGATGCGGGAGTCGGGATTTTTCTCATGAAGCCGGTGGGGCCGCGGCGTCTGGCGCGGGCGTTGGAAAAGCTGCTGAGGGCTCCGGGCGGGGGAACGGGCGAGTTTCTGGACAACGAGGCGATCCGGACCGAGGTGACTTTTGTCGGCAAGGTGCTTTTGGTGGAGGATACCTTTGTCAATCAGCAGGTGGCCTCCAGCATGCTCAAGCAGATGGGCCTGGAGGTGGAGATCGCCCGGGATGGCGAGGAGGGGGTGGCCAAGGCGGTGACCGGCAGGCCGGATGTGATCCTGATGGACATGCAGATGCCGTTGATGGATGGTCTGGAGGCCACGCGCCAGATTCGGGAGTGGGAGGCGCGGCGCGGGCATTCCGGGGAGCCGGTGCCCATTCTGGCCATGACCGCCAACGCCTTGAGCGGCGACCGGGAGCGGTGCCTGGAGTCGGGCATGAACGACTATCTGGTCAAGCCGGTGTTGTGGGAGACCCTGGCGGCCAAGCTCGCCCAGTGGTTGCCGTTGCGGGATGGCGGGGGGGTGGCTCCGTCTCCGGTGGGTTGGGATGGCCCTCCTGCCCAGGACGACTCCCTGGTTCTGGATCCGGCTGTGCTGGAGCGTTTCTGGCACTCCATGAAGGCGGTGCCGGGAACCTTCACCCTGGTGATCGAGGAGTTTCTGGCCGGCTCTCCCAATCTGCTGGAGAGCATCGATCGGGGGGGAAAAGAGGGCGAGCCGGATGTGGTCCGGGCCGCGGCCCATGCGTTGAAGTCCAACAGCGCCACGGTGGGCGCGCTGGCGTTGTCCGGCTTGTGCGCCCGGATCGAAAAGGCGGCCCGGGAACGGGATGCCGGGATGGCGGTGCAGATCCATTCCGAAGCGGTGATCGCCTTTGAGGCCGCGGTTCCGGGTCTCAAGGCGGCGCTGGAGCGGGAGTCTTTTTTGATGAACGTGTTGGATGAAGGGTGACTGTGGCTTGTCGGCGCTCTTGCCTGACCATGATGGTCTGATGCAGGGGAAATCCGGCCTGCTGCCCGGATGGCCGGATTGGGAATGGTTGCAGTCCAGTGCCAACCCGTGCCCTCGTTTGACATTCTTTCTGGAGCGAAAGAGACTTCATGCGTCGCATGGAACAGAAGGCAGGCAATGCTGGCGAGGAACCTGCAAGGGATCGTTTGGCAGAACTCACCGGGTCGATGATTGATGCAAGGGGGTGACACCCCCCCCTCGATATCAATACATCGAACGGCAGATCCATTGTGTCTGAAGAAATGCATCTTTAGGGTACCTGATGGCGCTCGAGAAGACGTGAAAAGCAGCTTATCGGAACAGGCCATTTGTCGGTTTTTCGCGGCATCAGCACAGCGTTGTCAGCATGCTTGGCATGCCCATGCCAGGGTGGAGTCATGATTAAAACAATTGCAGACAATAAAATACCTGTATTCATGTTTATTGTGATCTCTCTGTTCCAGATCCTTCACTGGGACCGACAGGGAATCGACAACCCATGGATCCAAATGACCGGTCCCTGGTGCAACGATACCAATTCCCTGTATGGCTATGCAAATCAGTTTGATTACTCCAAGGCGCTGTTGCACAACGAAAATATTTCGTTGATGGCAGATCAACTGATGTTGAGCGGTGGTAAACAAAACGAGGAAGTCTACGCGCTGCGACCTGGCACCGGACTGATATCGTTTCTATTGTTCCCCTATCTGTCAGCCATGGATGCCAGCAAAATTCTCAACAAGATTGAGGTCACGGGAGCATATATTATAGCTTTTTTAATTTTCATGCATTTCGGGTCAGGCCTGCCCCGGGCAATTCTGGCTACCCTGATGATGCTTTCTTTGGGGATCTTCAATTTTCATGTCAATGATTTTAGCGGTCATTTAACCTCAGTCATTGCCTGGCTGGGAGCTTTTCTGTTGGTGTTGCATGCTCGCCCCTGGGCCCAGGAAAAATCTCTTTTTACTACCTTGTGGGTTGTCTGTTATCTGTTTTATGCGCTGTTGGTCTATTCGTTCAACATAGCCCTCATATTCGCCCTGATGGCGGTCATGATCGGGCAGTGGCGCAAATTCCTAACGGTAGGGTTGAGTCTATTAATATTTATTATTTACTGGCGCAAGGGTTGGCCGTGGATTCTTAATTCTGGTTATTTTACATCCATTTCTTATGGCAGCCAGGAATCTGCGTATACGTGGGAAGCGATCAACCGATGGCTGACAAGTTTGTCGTCGGGAACATTCCCCTCCATCCTCCTGAAGGGTTTCACAGAGATCCTGTTTGCCGAACCGTTGGTCGCTCTTTTGTTCTCGGCAAGCCTGCTACTGATCGGTCTCGGATGGAAACGGTATGCCGCAACAGCCATCCTGCGAACCTTTCCTCATGAATTCCTGTTTTTGATCTTGAGCGCCCTGTTGTCCCTGATGCTTGGGCTCTTTTTCACCCCCTTTGCTTCCGCTCGTGGCTATCTGACTTACGGATTTGCCATCTCTTCAGTCGTGCTGTTTGTCGTCTTCAGTCTGCCAAAATTCACGCAACGCAAACCGGAATTCCTGATTCTGGCGCTTCTCGCGGGATTGATCCTCTGGCAGCAGGCATGGATCAACCGTCCCGGTATCACCTCAGACCCTGCGGCATACTGCCAATACTTCCTCGGCAAAGAACAGCCAACTCGCATTCTTGAAAAGTTCATCACCATTGGTGATGATGCGATCCGGTTGGTCGGTCTCGACGAGCAAGGATCCCGGACTTTCTCATCATTCTCCGATCTTTCTCGTTTGATTTCCGAACAGTTCTCGGAGATGGCTCCATCCATGAAACAGTTTTCTGTCATTAACTCATATTATCTTCTCAAGAGTGGAATTGTTCGTTCGTATCTTTTCCTGACGTTTTTGCTTGCTCCGTTTCTGGCTCTGCTCGTCTGGACGCTTGTCCGACAGAAAGGCTATTCCTGGTTGCGTTCTTGCTCTATGGTGATGGGGGTTTATACCGTACTTTGGGCGTGTTGGCTCGGAATTTCCTGGCATGCAAAAAACAACAGTAACCATGAATTGCTGGCGCATTTTCTCAGAGTGCAATGTCAGCAGGCGGTTTACCAGGTGAAGCATACCCTGACCATCGATCAAAAAACATTAGATGAATTCGAGCGGCAACAAATATCCAGGCTGGTATTTTATTCCGGAACGCTGCGTTTTTCAGAAGGATCAAGTAAAGTCAGTCTGAAAATTCTCCCACAGACAGCGACGCCGACGGAACACGTTTTGACCAAGCAAGCGCCTCACAAGAATCTTCTGCAAATACCGCTCGCCCTGTTGCTTTCATCCGCCCATCAGACAACAGCGCCTTTGACTGTAGAAATCCATGAGCAACTTGAGCGGCCATTGCGCATATTCCTGGCCTGGAACCGTACAAAACCGGGTGCACCGGGCTTGTGTGGCACGAATCTGGAATCGGTCGGAGAATGGCGCGCCTACCGGCAAGGCGACATCGTGCCACGGATGATTCTGTTTGCGAATCGGAAAGATTAAATCGCAACCATTTCGGGATGCGTCGTTTTACCTGATAGGGGTCCAGGGGGATTATCCCCCTGGTGGGATCCAAGGGCAACGCCCTTGGGACTTTGCCTTTGGCGCGCTTTTCAAAGGGAATTGCGAAGCAATTCCCGCGCGCGCCCAGCAGGCCGCGAAGCGGCGCCTTTGGGCGAGGGACGCGCAAAGCTTTCCAAAAGTCAACATATCCCGAAATGGGAGCGGTTTAACAGTCAATCAGACGCCATTGGCGCCATGACCCAATACACATTATGGAAACCATTCGAAGCATGTTCAAAAATCGGCTACAACTGTCAGGAATTCTGATTCTTTTTGTCTTTGCATTGTATGGCAACAGATCTTACGAAACGCTGCTGTTGCCAGATTCTCACGGGTACTTGATGTACACCATGCAGATGACGGATTTTCATGGGCTGCTATCATCGATTCGGACCATAGGTTATCCTTTATTCTTGAATTTAATTCATAAAGTTTTCAATGATTTTTCCGTCATAGCGACTGTACAGTTGGTCATTCACGAACTTTCCATAACTGCATTGTTTTTTGGTCTGCTGCGTTTTGGATTTCACGCCTGGGGAGCCTTGTTTGCGGTGCTTCCGCTTTTTTTCTTCAATTCATTTTTTTCGTGCATGCTTACTGATTCCCTGGTGATGTCCACAGGACTTTTCACGCTTGCCCAGATATTTTACATGCACGGGAAAGTCGAGAAACCAACCGTTCCGGAATGGATCGTGCTTTCGATTCTTCTTGCCTTGTCGTACCACATGCATCCAAGAAATCTGTCTTACTTGATCATTGCGCCACTGGCAGGACTGTTATTGTATTATTCGAAAAACGTGATCCTGCATGGCAGGATGCGATGGAATCAGTTTCGCTCTGTGGTGATTTCCTACGCGCTCGTTGTTACCGTTCCATTTTTTTGCTACTGTCTGTTCAGGTTTGTTGTTGTCGGGCACTTTGGATTGGTATCGTTTGGCGGCATCAATATTATAGGCGTCACAGTCCCAATGATGCAACAAGCCACTCTGTCTCGGTTAAGTCAAGATGTTCAGCCATTGGCAAAGAAAATTCTCGATGAGACCGGCAGATTGAATTTGCAAAAATTTGATCCGCCGACCAGGGATCATTTCATCCTCGGGTACAGATTTTATAAACCTCTTGAAATGACGCGGCATTACAACACGCACATTCATGTTGTAAGTGTTCCGGCAGTCGTCGAATTGCAAGGAGTCGATAATGTCCGTAACAACAAATTGTTGTTAAAGTTGGCAACAGAAACCATTCTGCTCTATCCGGTTGAATATGTTCGATGGGTGCTGTCTGGATTGATTAACGCTGTGAATTACAATAAAGTCTATATTGAGAATGTTAATCTTGTGTTGTTGTTTGTGTTTCTGATATTTTTCAGATGGGTCGCAGGAATTGCAAGTTGTGAAAAGAAGGGGAAGTCGTATTTAATGCTTGATCATCAGTTCAGTGTTCTGTCTGCTGTTGCAATCATGGTTTTTTTCTTGATGTCTCTTTTGGTTGTGCTTGTAGAGCCTCCTCTTGTTCGCTATATGGAGGTTGCGACCGTGCTTGTCCCCTCCCTGATATCGTTTCTTCTCTGGAAAATTGCCTGTCAGAGTTGGTTGTTGTTGACTGGCAAGGACTGACAAAGGGCGCCAAAAGCATGACCATGATGGTCTGATGCAGAGGAAATCCGGCCCGCCACCCGGATGGCCGGATTGGGAATGGTTGCAGACCAGCGACAAAGGTTTACCGGAGCGGCGCTCCGGCGATTCTGGCGGTGAGGTCGTAATCCCGGGAGCCGGTGATCACCACGGGCAGCAGGGTGCCGGGTTTGAGCAGGGGACGCCCCTCCACCCGGGTGATCCCGTCCACCTCCGGGGCCTGACCCGGGGTGCGGCCTACAGAAACCGGCGCCGGGCGACTCTCCACGCCGTCCACGAGCAGCTCCAGCCGTTGGCCCACCAGACCCGCCAGCTTCTCCCGGCTGATCCCCTGTTGCAGGAGCATCAGCTCTTCCCGGCGCGCCTCGGCCTCCGGGGCGGAAATCTTGTCGGTCAGATGAAAGGCCGCGGCCTCCGGTTCGTCCGAATAGGTGAACACCCCGACATGATCGAAACGGCTCTCCGCCACAAAGGCCCGCAAGGCGGCGAACTCCTCCACGCTCTCCCCGGGAAAGCCGACGATGAAGACCGCACGCAACACCGCCTCCGGCAGACGCCGGCGGATCCGCTCAAGCAGTCGGTACAGATCCTCCGGGCGCTCGGCCCGGCGCATGCGCCGCAGCGTCTCCCCGTGGGCATGCTGCAAGGGCAGATCGAAATAGGGCAGAATTCTGGATGATCCCGCCATGTGATCCAGCAGCGCGTCGGTGATCAGGGTGGGATAGAGATACATCAGCCGGATCCAGTGGATCCCCCGGATCCGCTCCAGCCGGGCCAGCAGATCCACCAGACTCAGACGGGGCATAAGATCCCGGCCATACAGGGTGGTATCCTGGGAGACGACGATCAATTCACGCACGCCACCGGCGGCCAGGGCTTCGGCCTCGGCGACGATCTCCTCCAAAGGCCGGGAGCGGAATGGACCCCGCAACCGGGGAATGATGCAGAAGGTGCAGGGATTGTTGCACCCCTCCGCGATCTTCAAATAGGCGGTATGGGGCAGGGTGGTCAACACCCGGGGGGCCAGTTCCGAGGCGTGGGTGAAATCCGCCGCGGGCATGGGGGTGATGGGAATCCGCAGCCGTCCCAACACCTGATCGTGTCCCGTGGTGCCGGCCAACAGGTCGATGGCGGGAATCTCCTCCCGGAGTCGCTCGCCGTAACGCTCCGCCAGACAGCCGGTCACCACCAGACGCTTGCCTGGATGGGCCGCCTTCAATGCCGCCATCTCCAGGATCGCCTCCCGGGACTCCGCCTCCGCGTCGGCCTTGAATCCGCAGGTGTTGACCACCAGCAGATCCGCCTCCTCCGGATTGGCCGTGGGTTCGTAACCCCCCTCCAGAAACCGGCCCAGCAGCCGTTCCGCGTCCACCACGTTTTTCGGACACCCCAGGGAGATCAATCCCACCCGCAACGCCCGGGGTTTCTTGAGTCGCCTCTTCCAGCCATCGCCACTGCCGCGCAAAGGGGGCTACTCCCGGAAATTGGTGAACTGCAACGGCAATTCGTAGCCCGCCGCCTTGATGCTGGCAATGGCCTCCTGCAGGTCGTCGCGCTTTTTGCCCGTCACCCGCACCTGCTCCCCCTGGATCGCCGCCTGAACCTTGAGCTTGCTGGTCTTGATGCCGGCCACGATCTTTTTGGCCAACTCCGAATCCACCCCCTGCCGGACCGTGATCTGCTGCCGTTTCATGCTCCCGGAGGCCGCCTCCACGGTGCCGTAGTCCAGCACCTTGATGTCCACCTTGCGGCGAATCAGCTTCTCTTTCAGCACGTCGAGCACCTGGCCGAGCTTGTAGTCGTCATCGGCGGTCACTTTGAGAATCGCCTCCTCCCGCTCCACCTTGCACTTGGAACCGCGAAAATCATAGCGGGTGGCGATCTCCTTGGTCACCTGATTGACCGCGTTGTCCACCTCTTGCAAATCCACTTCGGAAACCACGTCAAAAGAGGGCATGGTCGTTGCTCCTGAACTCTATAGGGCGTTTGCGTCGTTGTTTTCGATGAGATCCACCCCTTTGGGCACCTCGAAACGAAACCGTTCCGCCGGCAGATCCGGATTGGCGCGCCAGTTGAGAAAACGGATCCGGGAACGGTGCTTGAGGGAGTCTTCCACCAGGAAATCGGTGATCTCCTCTTTTTGCGGGTGCAGGGTGATGGCGATCCAGTGCAGGGATCCCTCCTGCAAGGGGCGCAGCATGACCGTGGGTTGGTTCTCGCCCGGGCCCGGAGTCACCTCCCAGGTGAAGATCTCTTCGAGCTTCTTGCCCGAGGTGAGGAATCCTGCCGGGGTCTTTTCCAGGCGTCCCGCGGAGGAACGGGTCACCTGCTTGAGATCCGGCTCGTAGAACCAGACCATCTTGCCGTCGGAGACGATCACCTGCTTGTAGGGGGCGGTGTAGTCCCAGCGGAACTTGCCTGGCCGGGAGGCGGAAAATTGACCTCGGCTCTCCTTGGGTTCCGGGGCGTCCGCATCCAGCAGACGCTGTTCGAACTCCGCCTCCACACTGCGCAGCCGGTCCATGAAGGTCTGCAGACGCTGCACTTCCGGCGGGGCGGCGCTCTTGGCCGGCGCGGCGCCGGTCACGCTCAACCCCAGAAATACAGCCAGAATCACCTGTTTGCCCTGTCCGGTGAACAGACGGCGCCACCGGGATCTCATTGAGTCGATTAATTTTGGCATGAATTTCGCTTAATTTCGTGTAGAATGATGCCGGAATTGGGCCGTCAACCGTTTTACGCTGCCACGGTGCTTGATCCACATGGAAATGAAATCCTTTCCCGATCTTTTCCTGCGGGAGACTCCGGATGCCTGGGAGGAGTCGAAGTTTTCCGCAGCGGCGGACATTGCCAGCGCCTCCGTGGCCACCGGGGAGGAGATCCCGTTTGTCAAGCAGGGGGATCTGGCCTCGGTGCTGGAGCAGCTCTCCCTGTGGCTCGGTCAGACCATGCCCGTGGAGATGTTAGCTTACTGGAATCCCCGTCAACGCAAAAGTCATTTGCTGTGTCTGGCCCCCGCGCAGGATCGTCAGGATCTTGAAGGGGTGGTCCATGGACTGGTCGCCGGAGCCGTGCCCCGGGTGCGTCACTGGCGGCAGCGTCAATGGTTTTTTCATCTCTGGATGGGCGCGCCCCTCGATGGCTGGGATCGGCTGCTCATCGTCGAAAAAAGTGGCGACCTCTCCTCGGAGGAGTGCAATCTGTTGATCCAGGAAGCAGCCAATACCTTTCAGCACGCCCTGCGCGGGGCCGTCGATCACCCCTGATTCATGCTCAAACCGCCGACACCCGGGAGGATTCCTCCTCGCCGGTCTGACGCAACAGTTCCCGGGCCTGCTGAAACACCTCGGCGGGATAGAAGCCCGCGCGCCGTTCGTTGCGAATCCCTTCCACAAAGCGGTCGAGTTCTCCCGGCGCCGCGTGCAGACTCGCCATGGCTCCTCCGGCCACCCGTCCGGGCGGGGAGAGCCGTACCCGATAGGCCGGTGTGCTCCAGTGTCCCAGACGGTCGGGAGGGCGGGTCCAGGCGGTGGAGGATTCCGGCATGACAGCAGCCTGCAACTGTCCGTTGCGACGGTAGGTGAGCGCCGGTTCCCCGGAGGGCTCCGGAGGGAGTCTGCCGGAGCGCTGCCACCATTCCGCCAGTTTGCGACCGGTTTGCGACAGAGTGACCCGCAATGCCGTCAAAGACCAGCGGCTCTCTCCGGGACGGATGACGCCATCGCCGGAGCCGACAGCCCCATCCGGGTCCGGTTGGGCCAGACGCTGCCAGGTTTCCGTCACCCAGCGGCCAGATGCCTGGAGCAGACCTTCCAGTGTATGCATGATCCTTATTAAACCGCACCTGTTTCGGGATGTTGATTTTCCGACCCGGCGGCAATGCGGGACGCACGGTCGGAAAGGCGCCGCTTCGCGGCTTTGTTGGGCGCGCGCGGGAATTGCTTTGCGATTCCCTTTTGAAAAGCGCGCCAAAAGCCAAGTCCCAAGGGCTTCACCCTTGGATCCCACCAGGGGGATAATCCCCCTGGACCCCTATCCGTAAAACAACGCATCCCGAAATGGGTGCGGTTCAGATCCTTGATCGGTCCCGGCTGATCCGCGCCACGGTGCGCCCTGCGGCGGGAAACCGGTCGCGCTGCGAGGAGAGCAGCGTTCGTTAATTCATGATGTCTCGTACTACGGTCAATAGCGTCAATCCGGCTGTCGCGTCAAGGGTGGGGGATAATTTATTGCGGCAATCCGCCACCGGGGCATGGTCAAGGATGCGTATGCGGTCAAGAGGAGACTCGTCACGGGCGGGGGTTTGCTTTAGAATGTTCGATCAGGGATTGTCCAACATGCGTCCATCAAGGAGGATCACAGGTCATGTCATCGCGTTTTCAACCGCTGCATGCGGGCATCACCCGGATCGATGTGGAGTACACCCGGCCCGGTTTCGCCGCCGCCTGGCTGCTGCGTCACGGGGATCGGGCCGTATTCATCGAGACCGGTCCCTTGCCTTCCGTCCCCATTCTTCTGGAGGCCCTGGATCGGCAGGGGCTGGCCCGGGAGGCGGTGGAAGGGGTCATCGTCACCCATGTCCATCTGGATCACGCCGGAGCTGCCGGGGAGTTGCTGAGGCATCTTCCCGGGGCGCGGCTGTATCTCCATGCCCAGGGGGTGAAACATCTGGTGGATCCCTCCCGTCTGGTGGAGGGGGCCAGGGTGGTCTATGGTCCGGAGCAGTTCCTGGCCACCCTGGGAGGCGCCACGCCGGTGGATCCGGCCCGGGTCCACACCCCAGGAGACGGGGAGACCCTGGATCTGGGCGGGCGCACCCTCACTTTCATCGACACCCCCGGCCACTCCCTCAATCACTTCTGCATTCTCGACTCCTTGAGCAACGGCCTGTTCACCGGAGATGCTTTCGGGCTCTCCTATCGGGAGTTCGACGGCGGGAGCCGTCCCCTGATCATCCCGGCCACCACCCCCACCCAGTTCGACGTGACCCAGATGCGCGCCACCGTGGCCCGATTGGCCCGACTCAAGCCCGACTGGCTCTATCTGACCCATTTCGGGCCGTTGCCCTTTGATCCTCTGCTGGCAACCGATCTGGATGCCCAATTGGCCGGCTATCAACGGCTGGCGGATGGGTATCCGGAAAAACCCGATGTCGCCGGTTTGACCGACGCCCTGGCCGGCTTGACCCGGGACCACTGGCAGGCCATCGGGGTGCCCAGGCCCTTCGACCCCCGGGAACTGGCCATGGACCTGGATCTCAACGCCCAGGGTCTGGCGATCTGGCGCGAACGGGAACTGCGCCGGCTGGCCGGTTGATGGAACTGACCTCCGGCGCGCGGGTGGGGGTGGTCGGCGGGGGACCGGCTGGATCCTTGAGCGCCTATTTTCTGTTGGATCTGGCCCGTCAGACCGGCATCGAACTGACGGTGGAGCTCTTCGAACCTCGGGATTTCTCCCTCACCGGTCCGCCGGGCTGCAACATGTGCGGCGGAGTGATCTCCGAATCCCTGATGCAGAAAATGGCCGCCGAAGGGATTGTCCTCCCCAAGGCGCTGA
Organism: Magnetococcales bacterium; assembly: GCA_015232245.1. Taxonomy (GTDB): domain Bacteria; phylum Pseudomonadota; class Magnetococcia; order Magnetococcales; family Magnetaquicoccaceae; genus Magnetaquiglobus. The sequence goes on from JADGAB010000018.1 coordinate 21,426, forward strand.
TGCTGGACGCCATCGACTCCTATGTGCTGCATACCGATTCCGGTTCCGCGGCCATCCGGCCTCTGCATGAGGAGATGCGCATCGTCTCGATCTTTCGCGGGGCCGGTCCCCAGGGGGCGGAGAGTCAACGTCCCCTCCCCTGGAGCAGTTTCGATCAACATCTGCTGGAAATGGCCAAGGGGTTGGGTGCCCGGCATGTGCCTCGCCGGGTGCGCCGTCTCGAACGGGAGCCTGATGGACGGTTGCGGATTCACCTCCTGCCCCTCAAGGGGGAGAATCCGGATCAGGATACCCTGTTCGGGGTCTATGACCTGTTGATCGGCTGCGTGGGGCTCAACGGTTCCGGGGTGCGGCTGTTCGAGGAGCTGGACTTTGGCTATCGCCCGCCGAAAAGCGACCGGGCCTGGGTGGCGGAACTCTACATGGGCGCCGAGGAGGTCCGTCGTCGTCTGGGCAACGCCATGCATATTTTTCTTCTCGATGTGCCTGGCATGAAGTTTGCCGCTTTGACCCCCAAAGGACACTATGCCACCTTCATACTGCTGGGCGAGGGGGTCAACGAGGCGGTGGCCAGAGAGGTTTGTCACTCTCCTGCGGTGCGGGAACTCTTCCCGGAAGGGTGGGAAACCCCGGTGCGGCCCTGTCACTGTCAGCCGCGCATCAACATCGGTCCTCCGGTCCAGCCCTTCGCGGACCGGGTGGTGCTGGTGGGGGATTGCGCCAGTTCCCGGCTGTACAAGGACGGCATCGGCGCCGCCTACCGCATGGCCAAGGCCTGCGCCCTGACCGCCGTCACCCGGGGCGTCTCCGGCGCGGATTTCCGGGCCGGTTACTGGCCGGCCTGTCAGGAGATGGATCAGGACAACCGTCTGGGACATCTGCTCTTTTCCATGGATGGTCTGTTGCGTCATCTGCCGCCGTTCCGCCGCGCCATGCTGACGGTGATCCGGGAGGAACAGTCCGCAAGCGCCGATCCCCGCCGTCTGAGTTCGGCGTTGTGGGATACCTTCACCGGCAGCGCGGCCTATCGGGACATCTTCCGGCGCGCGGCCCATCCGGTCATTGTGTGGCGCCTGTTTCTGGCCCTGTTGCGGGCTTTGTGGTCGGGCTCCAGATGACCGCCTCTTGAATCCAAGGAGAATCCTCGGTGCTGTTCGATTCGGAAAAACCCTCCCTGGGCCGGGAGTACGCCCCGGGCGAGGTGATCTTGCGGGAAGGGGAGACCGGGGATTGCCTGTATGTGATTCTGGAGGGCCAGGTGGAGGTGGTGGTGGACGATGGGGGCGAGGAATCCTATCGCCTGGCCGTGCTGGAAAAGGATGGCTTCTTTGGCGAGATGTCTCTCTTCTCCGATCTGCCCCGGGTGGCCACGGTGCGGGCTTTGGGGCCGGTGCGGGTGATGACCGTGGACAAACGGGGGCTGTTGCGCTGGCTCGGGGATGACCCCTCCTTGAGCATGCGCATCATGCTCAAGATGGTGGAACGGATCCGCCTGCTGGTCTCCGAGGTGGTCCGGCTGCGTCGCGCCCTGCGGGAGCAGAAGAGTCTGCCATGATCCGGAATTTCATTTTCTTTGTCCTGTTCCGACCCGAGGGGCTGTTCACCCGGTTGCGGGCCTATGACCTGTTTCGCTGGGCCCTGGCGCTGCAACTGATCCGCTGGGAGTCCACCGCCCTGACCACCATGGTCACCCTCTACCGGGAGAAGAGCGCCATGCTCCTCCCTGTCCCCTTTGGTATCGATCCGGAGATCTATCGTTATGGGGAGATTTTTCTCTATGGCCCGTATGGGCTTTTGATCATTACGGCAATGGCATATGTCGTCTGGGTACACGGGGCGCCCTATGTCACCATCAGCCCCTTGACCATGCGCAAGGCGTGGACTTTGTTGGGTTTCTGTTTTTTTGGCCCCTGGCTGCCCAGCCTGTGCGTGGACAGCTTTCTGATCATGCTCGGTTTTGGCGGTCCGGAGGTGATCATTCCCTGGCATGTGACCATCGTGGCCGCGGAAAGCCTGTTCACCGCCGCCGGACTGCGGACCATCTACGGCATTCCCACCCGACGCGCCCTGGCCCTCGGGGTTTTGACCGGAGTAATGTTTCTCATTCTCGCCGGGACCGTGATTCGTTGAAATTTCATGATTTGCCTGATTGATTGAAGAGGGATTGACCGCCTGCCAGCGGTTTGCGAAACTCCTGCTCATGCTGGAGATTTTCCGGCTGCGGATCGTGAGCCATGGGATCAAGACAGGGGGCTGGCGCAAAAAATGAGATTTCTGGAATCCCTCTCCTTTCAGTCCAAACTGCTGTTGATTCTGCTCATCCCCCTGGGAGGCATTCTGGGCCTCGGGATCGTCGGGATTCAGGAAAAACATGTTCTCATCAACCAGATGGAGCGGATGAACCGCCTCTCCTCACTGGCGGTGAACATGAGCCATCTGGTCCACCAGCTCCAGCGGGAACGGGGCCTGACCGCAGGTTTTCTTGGCAGTCGCGGCCAGCGCTTCCAGGAGGAGTTGACCCGGCAGCGCCCGGGCACCGATCAATCCCTCGCGCGCTTGACCACCCAGATTGCCACCCTCGACCCCTCCGGACAACTGGAAGGGGAACTCGGGGGATTCTTCCAAAGCGCCATCGGACATCTCCAGCAGGCGGATCAGATCCGTTTTCAGGTGGATCGCCTGGAGATCTCCAGCGGGGATGCCATCGCCTATTTTTCGGGGATGAACGCGGATTTCCTCATTGCCATCGATCGCATTTCCGGGCTTGCCGCCACCGCCGAAATCTCCGCCCTTGCCAGAAACTACAACACCTTTCTGCAAGGCAAGGAGCGGGCCGGACTGGAGCGGGCCGTCATCGCCGAAACCTTGAGCGCCGGACGGTTCGGTCCGGGCATGTACCGCCGTTTCAGCGCCCTGGTCTCCGAGCAGGAGACCCTGTTCGGCATCTTCTACGCCATGGCCGGAACCGGGGAACGGGCCCTCTTCGACGCCATTGCCAACGATCCGGCCACCCTGGCCGTGGGTCAGATGCGGGAACAACTCTTCCGGACCGGACACGCCAGCTCCCTGTATGTGCTGCTTGGCCAACTGTATCAGAACATGGCCCTGCGGGGTGCCTACCACTCCATCAAGAATCTGCTGATTCGCGGCTCCCTCTATGGCTTCGCCGATGACGCCTTTGATCCGGCGCAGCAGCAGCGCCATTACCAGGAACAGTTCGAACAGAACCATCAGGCGATCCGCGCCATCGTGGAACGGATTCTCTCCCTCTCTCCCGAGGAACTCTCCGCCAGACAGCGGGCCGATGTGGAACTGGTCTGGGCCAACATCGAGGAGTATCGTCACAGCGCGCAGGTGATCATCGAGCTGCAGAACCAGGGAAAACATCTCCACGAGATCGACATGGATGCCACCGCCGGGGTCAAGATCGACGACGGGCCCGCCGACGCGGCGATTCGCCGTCTGGTGGAATCCACCCGGGTGGGTCAGTTCGACATCGATGCGCAGCTCTGGTTTCAGGCAAGCACCACCAAGATCGACCGTTTCAAGGCCCTTGAGGATCGGTTGGCCGAAGGGTTGATCGCCCGGGGCAGGTTTCTGGAGCGGGAGGCCAGAAGCGCCCTGTTGGGCTACCGGCTGTTCACCCTGGCCATCATGATCATCTCGTTGGGATTCGGTGTCACCCTGGTGCGTCAGTTGCGGGACAAGACCTCCCGGATCGTGGAGCTGAACCGTCGCATCAGCGCCGGGGATCTGTCGGTCCGTTTCCCCGTGCCGGAAGGGCGGGCGCTGGATGAACTCGATCTCATCGCCGACTCCATGAACCGCATGGTGATCGGGCTCGATCACACCACCCGACTGAAACAGCAGACCATGCGCGCCCTGGAGGATTCGGAAAAACGGGTTCGCTCCATGCTGGATACCGCTCCGGACGCCATTCTCTCTCTGGACGACCATGGCTGGGTCCTGGAGATCAATCCGGCGGGGGAGGATCTGTTCGGCTATTATCCCGGCACCCTGACCGGCTGTTCCGTCGATGATCTGATTCCAGATCTTCGCCAGGCCCTGGCCCAAGGTCGCGACGACGCCCATGGGCGTCGCGTCTCCGACATCCATGCCGCCCATGCCACTCTGGAAATGGAAGGACTCTGCCGGGATGCGGGGACTTTTCCTCTGGAAATCTCTCTAAGCAGCTACGAAATCGGCGACGCGACCCGACATTTCACTCTGATTCTGAAGGATATTACTGAACGGCGTCAGGTCAAGGCCGCCTTGAGCCGGGCCTATGCCGAACTGGAGGAACGGGTCCGGGATCGCACCCGGGAGCTGGAACAGACCAATCAGCAACTCTTCGCCGAAATCGACGAACGGATCCGCGCCGAGCAGGGGTTGAGCCTGGCGGCCAAGGTGTTCGAAACCGCCAACGAGGGGATCCTCATCACCGACGCCCAGGTGCGGATCATCAAGAGCAATCACGCCTTCACCGAGATCTCCGGCTACTCCCACGAGGAGGTGTTTGGCCGCAATCCGAGCATGCTGAGTTCCGGTCGGCAGGGCAGTGAGTTCTATGCCCGCATGTGGGAGGAGATCCTTCAGAACGGCGCCTGGTCC
>JADGAB010000190.1 GCA_015232245.1 Magnetococcales bacterium
GTCACCCACGGCTTGTTCGATGACGCCTCCCTCACGGATCTGGTCTTGATGACGGATCTATCGCTGGCAGACATGGACACGTTGGTGCCCTCGGAAATCCGGCAGTTGCTCGCTGCCTGCCAGGAGCTCAATCCGGATTTTTTTATCTTACGCAAACGCCGGATGCTGATGTGGGCCATGGAGGCCCACACCAGATATGCAGCCTTGCAGAGCTCCGATCACTGGATGCTGGCCAATCCGGGGCCCGTGGAGACCACTTCCCAACCTTGATCAAAAACCTGGTTTGGTCGGCCTGCGGCCTGGCTCGGGCTGGCCACGCCCAGGTGTTCGATTACCCGTGGCCGGTGTTCCTGGCTGCAGTGGATGAACTGACTGCGTCGTTCAAAAGAAAATAAGCAGACGGATTTTCAATCGAAACACCTCGAAGCCGCCAGTGTGCGGCTTTTTTGTTGCCCCGCTGACACGGGGCATTCAATTCACGATCTCTAGCTGGAGATATCACATGAGCAACCAAACAGTCACCCTTCAAACGATCCAAAGCATGATCATCGTTCTGCCTGGCCGGGAACCCTTCATGCTTGCCCAGGATCTGGCGGCCATTTACGAGACAGAACCAAAATACATTGCACGGGCTGTCAAACGAAACACGGCGAGATTCCCGGATGATTTTGTCTTCCAGTTGACCGACGAGGAAGTTGAAATTTTGCGGTGCCAAATTGGCACCGCAAAATTTGCCAAGATTCGGAGCAACCCATTGGGATTTTTCCAAACTGGGGCAAACATGCTGTCGGTGGTCCTGAACTCCTCCATTGCGGTGGAAAGGTCAAAACAGATTGTCCGCGCGTTCACTGCAATGGAAGTGCATGCCGCCAATGATGTGCTCCTTTCAGCCCGAGAAACTCTGCGCAAAGCCCGCCAAGCAGAACGCCATGCACAAATCGAATGGCAGAAAAACCGTGCCATTGGCAAGGTGGCCCGCCGTGATGAGACCGACACTGTCAAAGTCTTTATCGGCTACGCCAAAGGCCAAGGAAGTAAAAATGCGGAAATGTATTATCTTAATCTTTCAGCAATGCTGAACCGAGAACTGTTCGGCCTGGAGCCCAAAAACACGCCGGATCATTTTCGCGACACCCTGGATGCCGCGCAACTGGGACATGTGCGGATGGCAGAGATCGCCGTTGGCCGGGCGTTGACCGAAGGGATGGAAAAAACGTTGCCCTACAAGGCCATTTTCCTCTTCGCCAAAGAGCGGGTCAAAATGCTGGTGCAGATGGTCGGCAGGCCACACCCCCTCATGCTGGGTGATCCAGCCAACACTTTGACCCTGCCGGTGCAGGTGGTGGCGTAGAGGCACACCCAATTTCGCACCCAGGCACACCTGAATTCACACCCATAATCACCCATATTTCCGGATTCTTGAAGGACCAAGCTGCCCATGCCCACCGCCTCGCTGGAATTCACGCTTTTCCTGAACACTGCTGGCATCGGGCGTGGCATGGGCAGTGCCAGGAAGGTGGTGGCGGACGGCATTCGCGGCATGGCCCAGTCTGCCAAGGAGGAGAGCCAGCGCATCCAGTCCGCCCTGTCGAGCATCACGGCCTTCCGGGAGCTCAAACAGAGTGTCGTGGAGACCCGTGCCGAATGGGCAAAAACCCAGGCCGAGGCCACCCGGCTGGGGACGGCCTTGAATCAGGTGGGCCCGCCCGTCAAAGGCTTAAAGCAGGAATTCGAGAAGGCGAAACAAGCAGCGGCAGAGGCCCAGGGCGCATTCATCCAGCAGAGCGTCGCGCTCAATTCTTTGCGCACCTCCATGGCCGCCGCCGGAGTATCGACCACCGGCCTGGCCTCCACCCAGGCCAGACTGCGCGCCGAACTGGCGGCCAACGAGGCCAGCTTTCAGTCCCAGGCCAGGGCCATGCAGCGCATGCAGGATGCCAAGAACCTCCTGGGCTTCAAGTCGGATCACTCAGCGGAACGGGAGATCCAACGCCTGGAAGCGGCCTACAAGCGTCTGGCGGCTTCCGGGAAATTGTCCCATGAGGAGCTGGCCCGCGCCCACACCACCCTGCAGACAGAAATTGCCGAAGTGCGCAACGGCATCGGCCAGGCAGAAGCCTCCTGGGCATCCCACTTCCAGATGACCACCCTGGGCTTTGCCGCCCTGATGGCCTCTCTGGCTGGAGTCAACGCGGCCCTCACCGGCTCCTTTGCCGCCTTCTCCCGGTTCACCTTTCACATGGCCGAGGTCTATACCCTGTCGGATGCCGCACCTGCCACCTTTGCCAAAGTCTCCCATGAGATGCGCACCATGTCGGCTGAAATGGGCCGCTCTGCCTCCGACTCGGCACAAGCCCTCTATAATGTCGTCTCCGCCGGTGTCGCTCTTGAGAAAGGCGTCGAGGTGGTTCGATTGGCCACGAAAGCCGCCGTGGCCGGTGTTTCCGATGTCAAAACCGCTGCGACCATCGGCATTCAGGTCATCAACGCCTACGGCAAGAATCTGAACGAGCTGGAGGGGGTTTACGATCTGCTCTTCAAGACCGTCAAGATCGGGGTGACCACACTGCCCGAACTGGCTCAGGAGCTGGGCGTGGTGCTGCCGATTGCCAGGAATGCCGGGGTGTCGTTTCTGGAGGTCTCCGCCGCCATGGCCGAGATGACCAAGGCCGGCATCCGCACTCCCGAGGCGGCCACGGCTTTGAAGGCCATGATCAAGGATCTGGCCTCCCCGGCCCCGGAGTCTGCCCAGCGCATGCGGGAGCTGGGGATCTCCTGGCAAGGGCTGATCCCGACCTTGACCAAAATCGCCTCCTTGAACCTGGGCGTGTCCGACATCCGCAAGATCGTGCCCGAGGTGCGTGCCGACACCGCCCTGTTGAGCCTCACCAGCCGGTTGAAAAACCTCATGGCCACTCTGGAGGAAATGGGTGACTCTGCGGGTGCCACCGAGGTGGCCTATCAAAAGGTGGCCGCCACCCCGGAGGAAAAAATCCGCCATCTGAAGGCGGCCATGGAGGAGTTGAGCATTCAGATGGGCTCGGTGGTCTCCGGCGCCACCACGCCGGTCATCGAAGGGTTGACCGGACTGGCCCAATCTGCCAGCCGGGCCAGCCCGGTGGTCGGCATCCTGACCGGTGCCGTGGGTACCTTCGTGGCCGGGTCGCTGGCCTGGAATCTGGGACTCAAACAGATGGCGGCGGGACTGGCCCTTGGATCCGCCAACGCGTTTGTCTTCGCCAGATCTTTGAACTCCCTGACCGCCGGTTCGCTGTTCGCCTCCCTGGCCAACGGCATCGATGCGGTGACTGCCGCCACGGCCCGTCTGGTGGCATCTCCGGTCGGACTTGCCATGCTGACTGCGGCTGGGGCCTATCATGTGATCACCAAACGGGCTGCCGATCACAAGCTGGCCGTGGACCGAGAAAGCAGCGCCCTGGCCAGACAGGCCGACCAGTTCAACATCCTGACCGGCCTGATGAAACAGGTGAACCAGGAGAGCGCAACCCTTGGAAACAGCCATCTCGACCGGCCCATTGCCGAGATGCTCCTGTCGGTCAAGGATGGCACTCTCTCCTTCGTCGAGGCCCAGAAGCAGGCCAAGGCCTATGCCGATGAAGTGCAGGTGACCGCCGGCATGGTCAAAAACGCCATGGGCCAGTTGAAAGCCGCCGAGAATGATCTGTTCTCGTCGGGCCGATGGGCCACCTTAAACGAGCAGACCAAACGGTTCAGTGTCGCCATGGTGGCCCCGGTGGAGGCCGCCAAGGAGGCGTTCGTCAAGGCCATCGGCGTGACCGACAACCAGTTGACCCGGTACAACGAGGCACTCAACCAGCACAAAGAAAAGCTGAAAGCCACCGTCGACAACGAAACCCGATCTTACAAGGAGATGGCGGACGCGGCGGCCACGGCTTTCGACACCACAAACCAGATGCAGGAGAGCCAATTCGCCCGGCGCCGGGAGCAGTTGCAGGATCTGGCCAACAGCTTTCTGGCCTTCGGTGTGCGGCCCGCGCTGGCGATGCTGGAGCGTGTGGAACGAAACGCCCAAGAGCAGAACTTCTCTCAGCGGGCCATGCTGCAGGCCTTTGCCGCCCTGGCCACCGAAGAGACCGACGCCCGTCTGCGGGAGGCGGAACGCTACCAGACCAAGGCGTTGCTTTTGGCCGAACAGGAGTACCAGGCCAAGAAGAACAACGCCACCCGCCTGGGACTCGATGAGCACCGGGTGGAAGAGGAGCGTCTCCAGGCCAAAAAGAGCGTGCTTGAGAAAACCGCAGCCGCCTACCGGCAGAGCATCGACCGGATGATCTCGGAGGAGAAACGTCTCCGGGACGAGGCTTATCGCCTGACCGAGCAGCGCAAGGATTTCAGCGCCTCGGTGGCGGAACGCATCGCCGCCATCCGGGAAAAAGGCATGGATCCGGTGCAGGTCTACCTGTCCCGGCAAAAGCGCATTGCCCGGGAACAGAGCCAGGCCGAGACCGAATTGCAGGCTGGCAATTTCGAATCCGCCCGCAAGCACGCCGAGAAGATGGTCACCCTGGCCGAAGCCACCTTCGAGGCGGTCAAGGTAGGCAGCAAAACCGTAGTCGAGGCAAAGCAGGCGGAAAGCCGCGCCATCGAACAGATCCGGACCGCCGAACAACTGCATAACGACTCCCTTCAGGAAGAAAGCCGCAGCAAACTGGCCGCCGCCGATGCGTTGGCAAAGTCCGTGGAGGCGTCCACCGACAAGCTGGGCCGGTTGCGGGATACGGTCCAGGAGGTGGATCGGCTGCTGGCCAAAGAACACACCATCATCATCGACACAGACACCAAGGCCATTGCCGAACTGGGCCCGAAGATCGACGAGTTGCTTGCCAAAATCAAGCCGGTGGTGGCGATCAAGGCCGAGCTCCAGGGAGGGGCCAAGGAGCTGGAAAGCATGCTCGCCGATGCCCTGAACGGAAAGATGGTGGAGTTCGAGGACAAGGCCAAACGGGCCTCAACTTTGTTCCAGAAATTCCGCACCGAGTTTGCCGGCTGGCAACCCGAAATCAAGGCCCCCTTCGACGCCACCGCAGCGGCTGGGGCGGTCCGGAGCATCACCGACAAAATCGAGGAACTGAAAGCCGCCGATCAGGCCCTTGCCGACAAAAAGGTCTCTGTCACCGTGGACACCACCCAGGCGGTGACCGGGCTGGAGAGTCTGGCCGGGCTGATCGAGCAACTGCCGTCGGAAAAGACCGTGACCATCCATTATGTCGAAAAACGGGAGGGAGACAGCAGCACGCCTGCCCCCGGCTTTGCCCGAGGCGGGTTTCTGCCCGGCTGGGGTGGCGGAGACCGAATCCCGGCACTGCTTGAGGCGGGTGAATTCGTCCTGAACCGTTTTGCCGTGCGTCGGTATGGCCTGGACCGGCTGCATGCTATGAACCGGATGAACCTGCCCCGGTTTGTCCAGGGCGGTCTGGTGTCGCCACCAAAAATCCGGATACCGTCCATCCCGCGTTTTGAGTTTGGCGGCGTGGTGCGGAATCTGGTGATCCCGACGATCCCGGCCATGCCTGCTTTTGCTTCTGGCGGTGCCGTCAACCCGCAGGTGGAAAGCGTGGTGCGGCTGGAGCTTTATGCCGCAGGCAGACCCGTGGCCACCATTCCCGGCCCGCGTCAACAGATCAGGCAGTTCGTGGATGCGCTCCAGGAGATGCAGCGGGGGTTGCGGTGAAACGCTATGCGGGAGAATGTGATTGGAGCCAATCTCGTAGTGCATCATTCATGCGGGTTTGCCACCCCTTGCCAGAGGCGCGGAATGTACTGATCACATCGGCATCGAAACGAACAGTCGTTGAAATTTTTTTGCCACTACCCACAGGACGACCACGCCGAACAATCTTGCCATCCTTGTAAAGATCGGCCTGCTCAAACCATTCATCGGTCAATTCTGGCGCGTCGTCAGGATCAGTCCAAATAGGCTTGGTATCTAGCTTGTTCGCGCTCATTGGCTTTCCTCAGTGAAATGATATGCCGCGCACTGTCGCGCGGCGTCCAAACCATAACCACCATTCGTTTATCCAACAGGCCAATCGTGATGAAACGGGGCTCTCCATAATCTTTGCGCTCATCCTGCCGGGTATAGTGCTCGCTGGCAAACACCTTCGGGGCGCAAAGAAAATCGAGGCCACGTTCGTCAAGCGTTTTGTCTCGTTTGGCTGGATCGTAGGTGATCTTCATTGTTTTATTGTAGTTACACTTATCCCCGGTTGCAACCATGAAACGCCTCGGTGACCTCATTTTGCCCGATTCCCTGCAATGGCCCAACCGTTACGCCTGGGCCCCTGTGTCCCAGGAAACCGCTCGCACCCTGGGTGGTGCCAATGTGGTATGGCACTCCCCGTTGATCGGTGGCCGTCCCATCGATCTGGAAGCTGCGGATGATGTCACTTGGCTGACCCGTGCCCAGGTGGAGGCGATCTTTGCCATGGCTTCTCAATCGGGTGGTGTTTTCGATCTGATTCTGGATGACGCGATCTTCCAGGTGATGTTTCGGCATCAGGATCCGCCTGCCATCTCTTTCACGCCGATCCTGCCCCACGCCCGGCTTTTCCATGGGGTGGTGAAGCTGATGGATGTCTGAAGGCACCCTTGGTCGGGCGTGAATGACCCGGCCAAGGGTGCAGCAACACCAGCACGCGCCGGAATCGATCCGCAGGGATTATATCCCCGTCAGATCCCGAACTGAAAAAATGGTTCTTGATTCGGGAATGCACCGGGAAGAGTTTTGCCTGACCGCGT
>JADGAB010000191.1 GCA_015232245.1 Magnetococcales bacterium
CTTTGGCGCGCTTTTCAAAGGGAATTGCGAAGCAATTCCCTTGCGCGCCCAGCAGGCCGCGAAGCGGCGCCTTTTCAACCGTGCGTCCCGCATTGCCGCCGGGTCTAAAATCAACATCCCGAAATGGTTGCGGTTTAATAATTTTCCCAATTATTTTTCAAACTGTCCCGGCTTAAGTGGGAGGCCTTTTTTTCAACAGTAAAGACTATTTTTATTCCTTAAGTCATAACGATTGACACAAGCTCCGGGGCCAAAGGCCCCTGGATCCTGTGGAATCAAAATCAATGCCGTCCTGGCCGGGCGGTGTACTCTGTTTTGCCATATTTCTGCATGAACCGTTCCACACGTCCGGCGGTGTCCACAAGCTTGTGCTTGCCGGTGTAGAAAGGATGACACTCGGAGCAGACGCCCAGGGTCAGATCCGAGCCGGTGGAGCGGGTTTTGAACACATGTCCGCAACCGATGCAGGTGTAGGTAACGTCTTTGTACTGGGGATGGATGTCGCTTTTCATGGATGTCATTCCTTGACCGTCAATTGTTCATGCTGGCGAAAAATTCTGCATTATTCTTCGTTGCCTTGATTTTGTCCAGGAGAAAAGACATGGAGTCCTGGGCTCCCATGGGCAGCAGGATGCGACGCAGGATCCACAGCTTGCTCAGATCGTCCTTGTCGATGAGCAGTTCCTCCTTGCGGGTGGCGGAGCGGGCGATGTCGATGGCCGGGAAGATGCGCCGTTCCACCAGCTTGCGATCCAGACTCACCTCCATGTTGCCGGTGCCCTTGAACTCTTCGAAGATCACTTCGTCCATGCGGGAACCGGTCTCCACCAGGGCGGTGGCGATGATGGTCAGGGAGCCACCCTCCTCGATGTTGCGGGCCGCGCCGAAGAACCGTTTGGGCCGTTGCAGGGCGTTGGCGTCGATACCGCCGGACAACACCTTGCCCGAGGATGGCGCCACGGTGTTGTAGGCCCGGGCCAGACGGGTGATGGAGTCCAGCAGGATCACCACATCCCGTTTGTGTTCCACGAGCCGCTTGGCTTTTTCGATGACCATTTCCGCCACCTGGACGTGACGTGTGGCCGGTTCGTCGAAGGTGGAGGAGACCACCTCTCCTCTGACCGAACGTTTCATGTCCGTGACCTCTTCGGGCCGCTCGTCGATGAGCAGCACCTGCAGGATCACTTCCGGATGGTTTTCGGCAATGGCGTGGGCGATGCTCTGCATGAGCATGGTCTTGCCGGTGCGGGGCTGGGCCACGATGAGACCGCGCTGACCTTTGCCGATGGGACACAACAGATCGATCACCCGGGTGCCGGCATCCTTGTTGGCCGAGGAGTCGGGCAGTTCCATGACCAGCCGCTCGTCCGGATAGAGGGGGGTGAGGTTGTCGAAGTTGATTTTGTTGCGGGCCTTGATGGGGTCTTCGTAGTTGATTTTCTCGACCCGGAGCAGGGCGAAATACCGTTCGCTCTCTTTGGGGGAGCGGATCTGGCCTTCCACCACGTCACCCGTGCGCAGACCGAACCGGCGGATCTGGGAAGGGGAGACGTAGATGTCGTCGGGACCGGGGAGATAGTTGGTATCGGGAGCGCGCAGGAAACCGAAACCGTCCTGAAGCACCTCCAGCACCCCTTCGGCGTAGATCTGGGCGTTGTTGTTGGTGCTTTCCGCCTTGAGGATGGCGTAGATCAGCTCCTGCTTGCGCATGCCCATGAGCCCTTCCACGTTGAGCGTGGAGGCCATCTCCGAGAGGGTCGTGACCGGGAGGGCTTTCAGGTCGCTCAAGTGGGTGATGGGGTGTCGTTCCGTGCGGGCGGCGGTGGCCGCCGGTGGATCCGGTCGGGCGACGGCAGGTGGCGCAGCAGCTTCATCCTCTCCCGGAAAGGGAGGCTGGGCCTGATCCGCCGGATCGGCGAGGGGGTCGGTTTGGGGATGTATGCGTTTTTTTGGCATGCTGATGGAGGCGATCTTTTTGGATTAATGAATAACAAAACCGAAACGCAAACTAACATTCCAGAAAGCGGATCTGGTCAGTTGGCGCGTTGACGGTCAGGGATGGAAAAGCGGACAGATTGTTACCAATACGCAGTCATTTCTGTGCGTGGTTTTTTTTCAAGGAGTCGGGATTTCTTGTTTGATCGGGTGTCGGGGGATCTGATTTTAGTGGTTGTGGCGATCCACGATCTTGGTCTCGATCTGGGCACGATCCGACACGTGCATGTTATACGTCTGTTGCAGGCCGATTGCCGTTAATCTAGGTGGAAAATTTGTGAAAGTCAATCATAAAATCATCCAGGAATGAAAATATCAACTTGTCTGGGGTATGCCAGTTGGCCAGCGGTTTGGCCAGGCAGCGGGTTGGGGTGGTTTTTCGTTGTGGATGGTCTCCCACAACCGATCGACCTGCAGGGCAAGGCGTGTGGCGTCGGTACGGTTGTCGATGATCCAGTGGGCCCGTTTTTGTTTTTCTTCTTCGGGCATTTGCTGGGCGGTGATGGCTTGTCGGGTGGTGTTGGAGAGGCCAACCCGGTTGGCCAGGCGCATGGTTTGCCGCGCGCCGCAGATCACCACGGCGATGGTGTCGCACAGTGGTTCGGAACCGGTTTCGAACAACAAGGGGATTTCCAGGGCGGCCACGGTGAGGGCATTGGTCGGGGTGGTCTGTTGCCAGCGGGCGAGGGTGGCGGCCATCTCCCGGAAAATCTGGGGATGGAGCAGGGATTCCAGCGTCCGGCGTCGGGCGGGATCGGCGAAGACCCGTTCGGCCAGGCGTGCCCGGTTGAGGGCGCGGGTTTCCGGAGGGCCGTCCCCCTCCAGCAGATCGGCGCCGAAGAGTTCTCCCACCCGGGTCAGCAGCGGCGCGCCGGGGGAGAGGAGTTGGCGGGCCAGTTGATCCGCGTCGAGTGTCCGGGCTCCCCGTTCTCCCAGCAGGCGGGTGACGGTGGATTTGCCGCAGCCGATGGAGCCGGTGATGCCGAGAATGTAGAGCATGGCGTCTGTTTCTAAAGTTTCTAAACCGCAACCATTTTGGGATGCGTAGTTTTACTTATAGGGGTCCAGGGGGATTATCCCCCTGGTGGGGTCCAGGGGCGAAGCCCTTGGGACTTTGCCTTTGGCGCGCTTTTCAAAGGGAATTGCTAAAGCAATTCCCGCGCGCGCCCAGCAGGCCGCGAAGCGGCGCAGTTTCAGCCGTGCGTCCCGCATTGCCGCCGGGTCTGAAAGTCAACATCCCGAAATGGGCGCGGTTTAATAAAGCAGCACTGGCCGGCCCAGATACCAGCCATACACCATGGGACCGAGATAGAGATATCCCCAGGCCGCCAGCGCCAGATAAGGCCCGAAGGGAATGGGCAGGGAGCGATCCCGACCGGAAACCACAATCCATGCGATGCCCGCCACACTGCCCAGCACGGCTGACATGAAAATGATGAACGGCAACGCCTGCCAGCCGAACCAGGCGCCAAACAGGGCGGTGAGCTTCACATCTCCCAATCCCAACCCCTCTTTGCCGGTGATGCGCTGAAAAAGCCAACCGAACAGCCAGAATCCCCCGCCGCCGGTCACCACACCCGCCAGACTCTCCTGCCAGAAGGCCAGGGGTTCGTGGAACCAGGGGAGAAAACTCAGTGCCACCCCCACCCCGATGCCCGGCAATGTGATGACGTCCGGCAGAATGTAGTGATAAAAATCGATCACCGTCAGGGTGATCAAGGCGTACCCCAACACCACCAGCGCCACACCCGTGGGGGTAAGGCCGAATTTGTACAGGGTGGCCAGCGTGAGCAGGGCGGTGATGCTCTCCACCAGAGGATAGAGCGGGGAAATGGCCGTCTGACAGTGACGACAACGGGCGCGCAGCCACAACCAGCTGATGATCGGCAGGTTGTCGTGCCAGGCGATGAGGTGGCGACACCCCGGACAACGGGAGCGGGGCGTCACCACGCTCTCTTCCAGGGGGATGCGGTGAATGCAGACGTTGAGAAAACTTCCCCAGATCGCACCGATCAGCAGCGCCAGGGCCATGAGATCCCAGGACATGATGGATTTGTTCCTTGGTAGTGTGGACGAATCGGGTTAACTTACAGGTTGGAGATCGGTTTGACAATACCGCGTCGCAACCCTGATGGCAGACACATGACAAGGAGATGGTCGATGATGAGATGGAATGTTTTTCTGATCGGATTGATCAGCCTGGTTCTGACGGGCTGCACCCATTCCTGCATGGACCCGGGTTGTCTTGCCTCGGACCATGTGCAGGTCGCCTTGAAGAACCCGGAGCGGGTGGTCTTTCTGGCCGTGGGGGATCAGGGCACGGGGAAAGCCGCCCAGCAACGGGTGGCCCATGCCATGGAGAAACAGGCCCGCGCCATGGAGGGAGTGGATTTCGTGTTGCTGCTGGGGGACAATTTCTATCCCACCGGGGTCTCTTCGGTGAGCGATCCCCAGTGGCGCACCGCCTTTGAGCATGTCTACACGGGCGAGACGCTCTCCCGGGTGCCGTTTTACGCGTTGATCGGCAATCATGACGGCTATGGCAATCCCCAGGCCGAACTCTTGTATCACCGTTACCACCCTGCGAGCCGCTGGCAGATGCGCGCCTGTCAGGACCGGCTGGTGATGGGCAAAGGTCCGGGAGGTGAACCGCTTTTGCAGCTGGTTTTGCTGGATTCCACCGGCTCTGTTGCCTCCCAGGCCGATTATGCCCGGCAGGCCCTGGATAAACAAAAGGCGGTCTGGCAGGTGGTGGCGGCCCATTATCCTTTTCGTTCCAGCGGGCGTCACGGCTCCTCCCAGGAGCTGATCGACAACCTGTTGAACAAGGTTCTCAAAAACCGGGTGGATCTGTTTCTTTCCGGACACGATCACGATCAGGAGGTGATCCAGTTGAAGGGGGAGCCGTTGCAGGTGGTCTCCGGAGCTGGCGGGAGCGATCTGTATGTGGAATACAATCCCGTGCAGGGTTCGCAATTCTTCGATCAGACCGATTACGGCTTTGCGCAGGTGGTGGTGACTGCCCGGGAGATCCAGTTGACGCTGTTGGATGAGGATGCCAAGGTGTTGTATCAGACCTCCCTGAAGCGCTGAGCGCGGCCCGGGTCTGGAGGCGCAAGCTCTCCAGATCCGGGAGAAGGTTTAAACCGCAATCATTTTTGGATGCGTAGTTTTATTGATAGGGGGTCCAGGGGGATTATCCCCCTGGTGGGATCCAAGGGCAAAGCCCTTGGGACTTTTGCTTTTGGCGCGGTTTAAGAGTTGAGCCGTTTGGCCACCCGTTCGGCCTTGGCGAGGGTCTCGTCCAGCAGGGAGACGTCGTGGGCCAGAGAGACGAAGGCCGCCTCGAAGGCGCTGGGGGCCAGATAGATTCCTTCGTCCAGCATGCCGTGGAACCACTGGTTGAACCGTTTCAGGTCGCATTGGGAGACCTCGGCGAAATTGGTCACCTTGGCCGCTTCGGTAAAGAACAGTCCGAACATGGAACCCACACTGGTGGTCAGACAGGGGATGTCGTTTTCGCTCAGCACCCGGGCCAGACCATTCACCAGATGACGGGTGCGGGCTTCCAGGGTGACATAGACCTCCGGGGGATCCAGCAGTTCCAGCGTGGCCAGACCCGCGGCCACGGCCAGGGGATTGCCCGACAGGGTGCCCGCCTGATAGACCGGTCCGGACGGGGCGATCTGCTCCATGAAGCGGCGCGGACCCCCGTAGGCCCCCACCGGCAGACCGCCGCCGATGATCTTGCCCAGGGTGGTCAGGTCGGGCCGGATGCCGTACAGGGTCTGGGCTCCGCCCTTGTCCACCCGCAAACCGGTCATCACCTCATCGAAGATCAACAAGGAGCCGTGGACGTCGCAGATCCGGCGCAACCCCTCCAGAAAGCCGGGCTCAGGCGGCACGCACCCCATGTTGCCGGCCACGGGTTCGACGATCACGGCGGCGATGTCGGCGCCTCTCTCCGACCAGAGTTTTTCCGCCGCCTCCAGATCGTTGAAGGGGAGCACCAGGGTATCCCGGGCCGCGGCCTTGGTGATCCCCGGAGAGGTGGGCACGCCGAAGGTGGCCAGACCCGATCCCGCCGCCACCAGCAGGCCGTCGGCGTGGCCGTGGTAGCAGCCGGCGAACTTCACCAGCAGATCCCGACCGGTTGCCCCCCGTGCCAGACGGATGGCGCTCATCACCGCTTCGGTGCCGGAGTTGACCAGCCGGACCATCTCCATGCCGGGAAAGCGGTCGATGATGCGGTTGGCCAGCGTCACTTCCCCTTCCGTGGGAGCGCCGAAGGAGCAGCCGTTGGCCGCGGCCCGGCAGATGGCCTCCACCACGTGGGGGTGGGCGTGTCCGACGATCAAAGGGCCCCAGGAGCCCACGTAATCGATATAGGTCCGGCCATCCACATCGGTGATTCTGGCTCCCTGTCCAGAGCGGATGAAAGGCGGAGTACCTCCGACGGACTTGAAGGCCCGGACCGGACTGTTGACCCCGCCGGGAATGACCGCCTGGGCTTTGAGAAACAGCTCTGTGGAACGCGTCATGAGCAAACATCTCCTTGAAATGGCAAATTATTGAAAAAAAGCGGGGGTCTGGGGGATTCCTCCCCCGGGGGTTTCAATCGCAACCATTTCTGGACGCGTTGTTTTACTTCCAGGGGTCCAGGGGGATTATCCCCCTGGTGGGATCCAAGGGCGACGCCCTTGGGACTTTGCCTTTGGCGCGCTTTTCAAAGGGAATTGCGAAGCAATTCCCGCGCGCGT
>JADGAB010000192.1 GCA_015232245.1 Magnetococcales bacterium
CAACTGGCAGTTTTGCAAAGGACTCAACCTCGTCGGTTGCACATCCACCTGTTGGACCGCCTGCTTTGGGTTTTGCTATCACGCATTAGTTGTTGGGACTGCGTTCGGCTGAGCGATGGCCTTGCCGTCATTCTCTGGTCCAGAGGACCAGAGGTCAGGATGCAAACACTTCATCCACCGAATTGGCGAACACGAAGTTGTCGCTCCATGTCTCAATGAGGTCTAAATTCGCCGACTGCACCTTTTTGGTCACCCAGTCCGGTGTCTGGCCAAACTTGCGCCGCATCAGTTTCAGAAGCATGGAAGCGGCTTCTTCCTGACGGCCCTCCTGACGGCCTTCCTGGCGTCCAATCTGCCTCCCTTTCAGTTCACCCTTGGCAATCATATCCTGTGCGAACATGGACATCATCTTTTCTTCCTCCTCGGGACGTACCCTGCGAATGATCTCACGCACCATCGGCTCGTCATAGCTGCGGTAGGTCTCTACCACATAACGCATGAGAAACCGGAAATCCTCATCTGGGATTCCGACCAGTGTCTCAACCAGCAACTCCTTCACATCGATCTGCTGCCCATCCCGGGTCGAATATTTCGCCGCCAACAGCCATGCCCGAAGAGTGGGTTGATGGGATAGTTGCCGGTCATCGATTTGGCCCAGATCCAAAACCGTGAACCGGAAGTTCAGCAGATACGGGCGCCATCCTGATTCGGCATCCACCAGAGCCAGAAATTCATCCGGTACCCGCCACATGGCCGCGCCATGGTAGAACACGAAGGGGACGATGGCCGGAAGGCGTTCCCACTCTGGATGTTCGCGTTCCCATTGCTTCAATGCCTCGACCATATACTTCGTCAACTGCCAGCCGATGCGCACATCAGGGAAACTCTTGTGCTCAATCAGCACGTACAACAAAGCCGTCCGGCCTGTGACCGTCCTGACCCGATAGAGCCGATCCGTCAGGTGGGCGCGCAACTCCTATCGACGAAAGAACCCTCCACCAATTCTGGCGGATCACTGGACAGCACCTCCACCACTTCTTTTGGCAACCGTTCCCTCAGCAGAGTTCCCGCCGTCTCTGGATTGGAAAGCAAAGCCTTCAGGAATCGGTCGTGTGGGTGAAGAATGTCAGTCATGGGCAACCTGTTGGAGGCACACCATCATGCAATCATTTTTCAGCATNGCAGGCAACTGCATTATCGACCTGTTCCGCAGCCGCTCGGCCCTTCAATTGGAAATTCTGGCCCTGCGTCACCAACTGGCAGTTTTGCAAAGGACTCAACCTCGTCGGTTGCACATCCACCTGTTGGACCGCCTGCTTTGGGTTTTGCTATCACGCATTAGTTGTTGGGACTGCGTTCGGCTGAGCGATGGCCTTGCCGTCATTCTCTGGTCCAGAGGACCAGAGGTCAGGATGCAAACACTTCATCCACCGAATTGGCGAACACGAAGTTGTCGCTCCATGTCTCAATGAGGTCTAAATTCGCCGACTGCACCTTTTTGGTCACCCAGTCCGGTGTCTGGCCAAACTTGCGCCGCATCAGTTTCAGAAGCATGGAAGCGGCTTCTTCCTGACGGCCCTCCTGACGGCCTTCCTGGCGTCCAATCTGCCTCCCTTTCAGTTCACCCTTGGCAATCATATCCTGTGCGAACATGGACATCATCTTTTCTTCCTCCTCGGGACGTACCCTGCGAATGATCTCACGCACCATCGGCTCGTCATAGCTGCGGTAGGTCTCTACCACATAACGCATGAGAAACCGGAAATCCTCATCTGGGATTCCGACCAGTGTCTCAACCAGCAACTCCTTCACATCGATCTGCTGCCCATCCCGGGTCGAATATTTCGCCGCCAACAGCCATGCCCGAAGAGTGGGTTGATGGGATAGTTGCCGGTCATCGATTTGGCCCAGATCCAAAACCGTGAACCGGAAGTTCAGCAGATACGGGCGCCATCCTGATTCGGCATCCACCAGAGCCAGAAATTCATCCGGTACCCGCCACATGGCCGCGCCATGGTAGAACACGAAGGGGACGATGGCCGGAAGGCGTTCCCACTCTGGATGTTCGCGTTCCCATTGCTTCAATGCCTCGACCATATACTTCGTCAACTGCCAGCCGATGCGCACATCAGGGAAACTCTTGTGCTCAATCAGCACGTACAACAAAGCCGTCCGGCCTGTGACCGTCCTGACCCGATAGAGCCGATCCGTCAGGTGGGCGCGCAACTCCTATCGACGAAAGAACCCTCCACCAATTCTGGCGGATCACTGGACAGCACCTCCACCACTTCTTTTGGCAACCGTTCCCTCAGCAGAGTTCCCGCCGTCTCTGGATTGGAAAGCAAAGCCTTCAGGAATCGGTCGTGTGGGTGAAGAATGTCAGTCATGGGCAACCTGTTGGAGGCACACCATCATGCAATCATTTTTCAGCATCGCAGGCAACTGAATCATCGACCTGTTCCGCAGCCGATCGGCCCTTCAAATGGAAATTCTGGCCCTGCGTCACCAACTGGCAGTTTTGCAAAGGACTCAACCTCGTCGGTTGCACATCCACCTGTTGGACCGCCTGCTTTGGGTTTTGCTGTCACGCATTTGGCAAGGTTGGCGTGAACCCCTGGTCATCGTCAAACCAGAAACGGTGATTCAGTGGCACCGTGAAGGATTTCGGCTGTTCTGGAGATTGAAATTCCGCCGCAAACGCCCTGGTCGTCCTGCCATCACGAAGGAAATCAAGGGCCTGATCCGCAAGATGAGCCTTGAGAATCCCCTCTGGGGGGCGCCCCGCATCCATGGCGAATTGTTGAAGCTCGGCTACCAAGTGGCAGAGACGTCTGTCGCAGAATACATGGTCAAGCCAGCAAAGCCACCTTCTCAACCCTGGAAGACCTTCCTGGAAAACCACGCCAACTGTCTGGCAGCCATGGATTTCTTCACCGTACCAACACTCTTCTTCAAGGTGTTCCATGTCCTGATTTTGCTTGACCATGAACGACGCCGCATCATCCACTTCAACGTCACCACCAACCCGACCGCCGCATGGGTCGCTCAGCAAATCAGGGATGCCTTCCCCTGGGATTCAACTCCTCGCTATTTGATCCATGATCGGGATCCGACTTTCCAGGGCACGTGCAAAGATACCCTGAAGGTCATGGGAATCAAGGATATAAAGATTGCGCCAGCATCGCCTTGGCAAAATGCCTACTGCGAACGGGTGATCGGATCGATTCGCAGGGAGTGTCTGGATCACGTTATCGTGATGAACGAAGCACACCTGCGACGGACGTTGACTCCATGCTTTATCTACTACCACGAGACGCTAACTCATCTCTGGCTGGCGAAAGATTGTCCTGAGCCAAGGGCGGTTCAGCCAATGGGAACAGGTGAAGTCATCACCATTCCGCATCTCAGTGGGCTGCACCACCAGTACCTGCGGAAAGCTGCCTGATCCAACTCCGGTTTCGGATTGTCAAAGAGCACATCTAAAAGGTGGCGTTCCGAGGACGCTTGCCCGCTTCAAGAAAATTTGGGCCATGACGACCGTCGGCCCCTCAATCTTGCTTCTGATTTTCGTGGAAATTCGTCTCAGTGTCCAGCGAAATCCATCAACTCTATCGCCAAACCGCTTGGCAATTGGGTCAAAATCGGGCCGGATGGGGTTTTTGGGGTGGGATAGTTCTACTTTGTCACATTGCAATCCAGTGCAATCGTTTGGAATGTATGCTAAAATTAGCAATAACGAGCTGCACACTTCACCACTGTCAGGAGGGTTTCAAAAATGATCGGCAAGGCGATTTAAATCTACTAATGGCGACATAAATTCAATTAATCTTGTTGCAGATCGTTTCGTCGGGTTCATTGAAAGGTATCACAATAATTTTCGCAGCAAGACCCGTTCGTTTTTTACGGGCGCATCCAACTATCTGAAAGGATTGATGCAAGCCGAGAATAAAAATATGGAACGCAGGAGCGAAGTCGTGATAGAGTGTAGCGACCAGCAATTGCAACACATGCTGACGCATGCCAAATGGGATCACGAGGTAATGATAAAGCAAGTGGCGCAGGATGCGGATCATGCCATTGGCGATGACCAGGATGCAGCTCTTGTTATTGATGAAAGCAGCTTTATCAAGAAGGGCAAGCACTCTGTCGGGGTGGCTCGGCAATGGTGCGGGCGGTTGGGCAAGGTGGACAACTGCCAAGTCGGAGTATTTGCCGCTTTGGGTGTGGGGAAACACGCTACGTTAGTCGATTTTAAGTTGTATCTACCCAAGGAGTGGACGGATGATAAGGCACGATGCAAGAAAGCAGGCATTCCAGAAGGCATTTCTTTCAAATCAAAATGCCATCTTGCTGTGGAGATGGTAAAGGAAGCCCGGATGCGAGGGTTGCGGTTTGGCTGGGTTGGCCTGGATGGCGGGTACGGAAAAGATCCTGCCTGTCTGAGAGGAATCGCCTCTCAAGGTGAGACCTTTTTGGCTGATGTTCACAGCAACCAAATGATCTACCCGGAAGATCCTCAACTCATGGTCCCGGAACCACACAAGGGACCCGGTCGTCCAAGAAAACATCCCTGGACCCATGCCACTCCCATGCGGGTGGATGTCTGGGCACGCGAACAGCCTCCGGAAACATGGCAAAGAGTGACCATCCGGGAAACGACCAAGGGCATGTTGCAGGCTGATTTTCTTCATCGGAGAGTCTGGTTGTGGGATGGCCAGGAAATGGAAGCCAAGTGCTGGCATTTGGTGGTGCGTCGCGAGATCGCATCCCCTGGAGAAATCAAGTATAGCCTGAGCAACGCCATTCCAGAAGCTACCCTGGGACGATTGGCTTTCATGCAAGGACAACGCTTTTGGATTGAACGTGCCTTCCAGGATGCCAAAAGCGAATCTGGAATGGCCGATTATCAGGCACGGTCATGGGCATCTTGGCACCACCATATGGCTCTGGTAGGGATGGCCATGCTGTTCATGTTGGAAGAGAGATGCTTGCAGGAGGAGACGTATCCCCTGCTGAGTTGTAACGATATTGAGCAGCTATTGAAGAGATTTCTTCCACAAAAACATGTCAATAGACAAGATGTTGTGTTGGAGATGGAACGTCGGCACAAAAGGCGGGCATCTGCTATCCGATCAGCCTACACAAGGCAATCCGCAGCCCTGGCCCTGGCCCAGGGAGCGGGAGGAATGTGACAAAGTAGAAATAGGTGTCATTGCCTGTCGTTGTGAAACGTGACTGCGGTATCTTTTGTCCTTAATGGTGCAAACAGTTGCAGCATGGCAATTAGAGTTCTTCTTGACTTTTTATGTTGCTTGATTATTATAGCTACAAAGAAAATAAAGTGATAAATCAAAGGAGACGGCAGGTGTCAGAATGTAATGGAAAGAAAATAGAAATAAATTATATAAGGTTAAAATACTTGTCAAGATGTTCCGTGATATTGTTTAGCTTGGCAATACCTTGTTCGGCGACAGCCGACACATGTACTTTGGATATTGACGGCAATGGTCGCTATGAGGCGCTGACCGACGGATTGCTGGTGTTGCGCTATCTGTTCGGATTCACAGGGGACGCCTTGATCACGGGAGCCGTCAGTCCGGACGCCGCGAGGACAGATGCCCAGGCCATCGGCAATTGTATCAAAGCGCTCATGCCAAATCTTTCTACGGTCACAACCACGGTGCCAGTCACAACCACGGTGCCAGTCACGACCACGGTGCCAGTCACGACCACGGTGCCAGTCACGACCACGGTTCCGGCCACCACGACTTCGACGGTTTACGGGAGTGTTTTCACTTATCCTGTCGTCGATACCGGACAGACGCAGAACTACGACGCCGCAGCCGCGATTTCTGCACCCGGCGTGGGGAAATCCTTCTACGGCCAGGACGCCCAGATTTCTGGCAATCAACCCAGCTTCACGATAAGCGGAGACAGCAAAACCGTTTATGATAACGTGTCGAAATTGACCTGGATGCGTGGCCCGAACATGACGCTGACCACTCCAGTCACTGCCGACAAGAAAACAAAAAGTCAGGCTGAATCCTGGGTCGCCACCGTCAACGCCGCAAACTACGGAGGATACAACGACTGGCGGTTGCCGACCATCAAGGAGCTTTACTCCCTGATCAACTTCAAGGGATCCGACCCCAGCGGCTATACCGGCACGGATACATCGCTGCTCGCGCCCTTCATCGATACACAGTACTTCAATTTTGGTTACGGACAGACCAGCCAGGGTGAACGCATCATCGACGCTCAGTATATTTCCAGCACGGTGTTTCAGGTGATCTCTCCCGTAACCGGTTACAAAGTGTTTGGCGTCAATTTTGCCGATGGTCGCATCAAGGGTTATGATTTGTCTGCGCCAAACAACAGCACAGAAAAAACATTCTTTGTGCAATTGGTGCGTGGATCAGCCAGCTACGGTGTCAACAGTTTCACCAATAACGGGGATGGCACGATCTCGGATGGTGCCACGGGCCTGATGTGGACACAGGCCGACAGCGGCAGCAGCATGAACTGGCAGGATGCTTTGGCCTGGGTGCAAACGAAAAATTCCGCCAATTATCTGGGACACAGTGATTGGCGTCTGCCCAATGTCAAAGAACTGCATGCACTGGTCAACTACTCGAATGCTCCGGATTACAACAGCAAGCCGGCCATCGATGGCACATTCTTTACCTGCACCGGCATCACCAACGAAAACGGGGACGCGGATTTTCCCTACTACTGGTCATCGACCACCCAC
>JADGAB010000193.1 GCA_015232245.1 Magnetococcales bacterium
GGTGGTAAAAAGGTTAAAGGTCGAAAACGACATATCCTTGTTGATACTATCGGTAATCTACTAGGCGTTGATGTTCATGCGGCACTCCAAGACAGACAGTAATTTTTCATGGAGGTTTCAATTGAAGTGATAAAGTGTTGGCCTTTATTGTTTTTATCAAGACTGGTCTTGATGGTTTCCAAGGTGGCAATGGTTGTTTGATGAGCGTCTATATTTGGACTGTTGGATAAGTCTACCAGTGTTTGATTGATTTCATCGATGGCCTCAGGAGTCGCTGCGGCAAACAAAATGGTTTCACCAATCGGCGTGGCTTTGGTCAGACGAATTTCCCAGGCCCAGGCACGGAACTCTCTGGGTTGCGGATTGTCAGCAGATTTGTCAGCAGGTAGTTCAAAATTTTCTTTATGAAGCGCAGGCAATGTGTCAGGCCATGCGGCAGGGTCAGAACAGGCCGGTGTGTCATGATTTAAATATCTCAGCAGGTCTCCTGCAAAGAAATCATGCAGAAATTGTTCCATCTTTTTGCGCCATTCAGCTATGCCACATCTGGTGGAGGTAATCAATGCGCAGGCTTGTGTAATCCTGTCAGCCTCGGGCATCTTTTTGAAAGGGAAAATATGTCCAAGAAAGATTCCTCCCGTGTCAAACGGATTGGCTTCCCCAGGGGCTTGATGCTCATATTCCGGCGAATAGGCGATGGCCAGTGTGCCAAAGCGTGGATGCGCCTTGCCCGCATAGAAATAGCGGCAGGGAGAAAATTTGCATGTGGTTTCGACCTTGCGCGCGGTCGATGTCGGGTCGATGTCGGAAAGCGCCCATTTGCCATGGGTTTGCAACCATTTCAATATCAAATTGATATCGACTACAGTGACGATGGGAATTGTAGCTGTGCCGGGACTGGTCATGGAAACTCGGAGGAACGGTTTTGTACGATTCCATTGAGGGCATCACCCTCCCGCGCCAGAGTCGTCTCCGGCGCGGGTGGTTGCAAAGCTAGTTGTCCCCCGCCGTATGACTGGCCAGCATGACCGCCATCAAGTCCTTGATGCGCAGCTTTTCCTTTTTGAGACGCTCCAGATCGAACTGATTGCGCACATGACGGGTCTCGTCGATTTCGGTACGCAGCGCATCATGCTGATCGTACAACTCGCGAAATTTCGGATTCGACTTCAAAAGTTCATTGACTGCCTGCAATTGATCCTCAAACATGGAAATCTTCTCCTTTTAAGCGATGGGTTTGCCTGGCGCCGGTGGCACACCGGATACGCCGTATGGTCAAGCCTGTGGTAAATTGACGCCTCATTTTTGAACTGAAAGAATTTTCTGGTCTTCGCGCGTTTATCCAGCCGGATCCGGAGGGAGCGCGCCCGATTGTCCGGATTGAATCGCCTCACGGGCCAGTTGATCCGCCGCCTCGTTGCCCGGATTCCCCGCGTGCCCCTTTACCCAGCGCCACTCCACCTCGTGTTTCAGACAGACCGCATCCAGTCTCTGCCACAACTCGGCGTTGAGCACCGGCTTGCCGTCGCTTTTGCGCCAGCCCCGGGCCTTCCAGCCCGGCAGCCACTGGGTGATGCCGTTTTTCACATAGCTGGAATCGGTGTTGACGATCACACGGCACGGTCGGGTCAGCGCCTCCAGGGCGCGGATGGCCGCCAGCATCTCCATGCGGTTGTTGGTGGTCTGGGGCGCAAAACCGGACAGGTTCTTTTCGTGGGGACCGTATTGCAACAACGCTCCCCAGCCGCCAGGGCCGGGGTTGCCACTGCAGGCGCCATCCGTATGAATGCTTACCGAGAGCGGCATTTGAGGGACGTACATTGGGGTCTCTTTTTCCGGGTCCATGGAGTACATCATGATCGGCGGTTTCGTTCCGTGTTGATGTCGATTATAGTCTGTTCCTGTGGTCACACTTCGTGAGTCTAAAGGAAAGGAAAACACATGGGCAAGGTTCTCGTTACGGGAGCAGCAGGTTTCATCGGTTCGCACCTTGCGCTTGAGCTGCTGAAACGCGGCGATCGGGTGGTTGGGTTGGACAACCTCAACGATTATTATGACGTCAATCTCAAGCGCGCCCGCCTGGCGCGACTCCAGGATCATCCGGATTTCTCCTTTGTCCGACTGGATCTCCAGGACCGTTCCGGCATGGAGGCGCTCTTCCAGCGGGAAGGATTCGACGGCGTGGTCAACCTCGCCGCCCAGGCCGGGGTGCGCCACTCCCTGGAAAATCCCATGTCCTATGTGGAAAGCAACATGGTGGGCTTTGCCCATATCCTGGAAGGGTGTCGCCATACCGGGGTCAGGCATCTGGTCTTCGCCTCGTCCTCATCGGTCTACGGGGCCAACGAGACCATGCCCTTCTCGGTCCATCAGAATGTGGATCATCCCCTGTCGCTGTACGCCGCCTCCAAAAAGGCCAATGAATTGATGGCCCATACCTATGCCCATCTGTTCCGCCTGCCTGTGACCGGTTTGCGTTTCTTCACGGTCTACGGCCCCTGGGGACGGCCCGACATGGCCCTGTTCCTCTTCACCCGGGCCATCCTGGAGGGCAAACCGATCCAGGTGTTCAATCATGGCAGGATGCGTCGGGATTTCACCTACGTCGATGATATCGTCACCGGCGTGATGCGGGTGCTGGACCGCGTTCCCACCCCGGACCCGCAATGGACCGGCCAAAAACCCGATCCGGCCTCCAGTTCCGCTCCGTATCGGCTCTACAACATCGGCAACAACCAACCGGTGGAGCTGCTCGAATACATCGCCGCTCTGGAAGATGCCCTGGGCATGACCGCCCAAAAGAGCTTCCTGCCCATGCAACCCGGCGATGTGCCCGCCACCTGGGCCGACGTGGATGATCTGATCCGGGACGTCGATTTCTGTCCGCGCACCCCGATTCGTGCAGGGATTGGTCGTTTCGTGGCCTGGTATCGGGAGTATCACAAGGTGTGAGCCTTTCGGTCACTCGCTGGTTGACAGCATCTCCTCGGGCGCGCCCTGATAGTCGGCGCGCTTGAGCTTGATGCCCAGTTTCACCCCGTTGACACTCACCACCGAACAGGGATAGTCGGTGGGCCGACCGAAAAAAATCACCCGGATCGTCCCTTCGCTCCCCGGAGCGATCTCCGGAGGATCCCCCGCCACCACCATGGAGGCGCCGCCAAAGCCCATATTGTCCGCTGTGCCCTGAAACTGACGACCGTCGGCCAGGGTCAGGGTGACGGCATTGTGAAAGGTGAACCGTTCATGGCGACGTCTTTGATCGGTGTTCTGGGACATGGCGCGGAATCCTCGAAAAGCGGACGTTTGCAAGAAAAAACAAGCGTAACAAGTCGCCGGGATGGGGTAAATGGTTTTTATGGAAATGCTGCCGTTCCGCTCCCGTACAGCAATGCCACCGCCTGAGCCGCGATCCCTTCCCGCCGGCCAGTGAAACCAAGCTTTTCCGTGGTGGTCGCCTTGATGTTGATCCGCTCCGGGGCGACCTCCAGAATGTCTGCCAGGATGCGGGTCATCTTCGGAATGTGGGCCGCCAGTCGTGGGGCTTCGCAGATGACCGTGGCATCCACGTTGCCCACGGTGAAGCCTCTTGCGCCGATGGCCCTCTTGACCGAGCGCAGCAGTTCCCGACTGTCCGCCCCCCGATAGGCCGGATCGTTGTCCGGAAAGTGCTGGCCGATGTCCCGCAATCCCGCCGCCCCCAGCAGGGCGTCCATCACCGCGTGCAACAGCACGTCCGCATCGGAATGACCCAGCAAACCCGCTTCATGCGGGATGGCCACCCCCCCCAGAATCAGGGGACGGTCCGGAGGCGATGCAGGCGCATGAAGATGCGCGGAAGATTTTCACCAGCTTGAATGAACCCCGCTCTGTGGCGACTGCCTGGCATCAGACGGGCATGGTTTTGCGGCGAACCGGGCAATATTCGGAGGCGGAAAAGGCGTACAAGGCTGCCCTGGCCATTTGGGTGCGGGAAAAGGATCGTGCGCATGAGGCGGGCAGCCTGCTTGAACTGGGCAATCTGTTTGGTGCCATGGGGCGTCTGGAGGATGGGGTGCGCTGTTATCGTCTGGCGGCGGATATTTGTGTGGCATTACCGGATCTGGCCAGAGAGGGCTTGGTGCGCAACAATCTGGCCAATACCCTGATCCAACTGCAAAGATTCGATGAGGCCCGGATGGAGGTGACGCGGGCCATTGCGTGCAAGGAACCCTTTGGACACGCCGTCGAGCCATGGACGACCTGGGATATTCTTCATGACCTGGAACGGGCCACCGGCAATGCGCCTGCCGCGACAGAGGCGCGGGAGAAGGCCAAAAGCGCATTCCTTGCCTATCGCCGGGCTGGGGGGGAGAATCATCAAACGGGTGGACGATGGTGTGCCATGACCTTGCAAGCCATCCAGGCCGGGACCGGAGAGCAGGTGACGGCAAAACTGGCAGAACTGGCCACCGATCCGGAGGTGCCGGATCAGGCCAAACCCCTGATTGCCGCTTTGCAAAAGATCCTGGCCGGTGCCCGGGATCCGGCCCTGGCGGAGGATCCGGCGTTGTTTTACATGGACGCCTGTGAACTCACCCTGCTTTTGGAGGCGTTGGGGTGACGCATCGGCACGCCGACAAGAGACCCCGAACGCAACGTGCCCCCGACTCAATACCTCCTCCACACCGTGTTGTGCCGGAAAATGGATTGATGGTCCTTTTTGCCCTTGACCGGCTCCGGGGGGACGGGCAGCGGGAGCCAGTGGGTCGGCAGCAGGTTGGGATCTTCCACCGTCATCGAGCCATGGGCATCGACCCGGGCCAGGGAGAGTTCCTGACCATCGCTCACCAGCACCGCCGTATTGGCCCGGGGACGTCGGGCATCAAGCAGCGTCCAACCCTGCTGCATGAATTGAATCAATTGGGCATCCGGATCCTCTTCCGTGGCCTCCAGCCAGTCCAGCATCCGTCTGGCCTCATTCAAGGGCGATTTTCCAGTCGGTTTCATGCCATCCTCTCCTTTTATGAATCGGTTCTTCCAGCCAAACCACTCCGCATGATCGAAAAAAATGGCGGCAACGTCAACCGGGTACTGTTTTTCAATTCCTTGCCAAACCCACCCGACTTGCCGCACGCTTTGTGGATTTTTGAATTCACCTGACCTCCACATCTTCAGGCAAGGCGTTGTCATCGTGATCCACGACGATCCTCTCCAGACCGCACCGCACACCCCGACCGACTCCCCGACCGGGGATGCCCTCCCATGGAAACCCAAGGTCCATGGCCGCAAACGGGGCTTTCTCACCCCCCGGGAAAAGCTCTGGCTGGATGAGACCCTGCCGGAGTTGCTGCCTCCTGTCGCCCCGACCCGGAGAGAACTGCTCCAGGCCCTGGAGGCGGACCCGGACAGCGCGCGGCTGGTGCTGGAGGTGGGCTTTGGCAACGGTCAATTCCTGACCCGGCAGGCCGCCGCCAACCCGCAAGACCGTTTCATCGGCATCGAGGTGTTCCAGGAGGGGATGGCGGCATTGATCCGGCGTCTGCAACGGGAGGGGATCACCAACACCCGCATCATCCCGGACGACGCCCGTCTGGTGCTGCAAGAGCGCATTCCCCCGGAATCCCTGGACTGGGTGGTGATCAACTTTCCCGATCCCTGGCCCAAAAAACGTCATCACAAGCGGCGCATCGTGCAGCCGGAAATGCTGGATCTGCTCGCCCGACGGCTGCGTTCCCGGGGGCTTCTGACT
This sequence comes from Magnetococcales bacterium, assembly GCA_015232245.1. GTDB lineage: Bacteria > Pseudomonadota > Magnetococcia > Magnetococcales > Magnetaquicoccaceae > Magnetaquiglobus. Next base: position 5,732 of record JADGAB010000193.1, read on the forward strand.
TTGGCCACCGACTGGGAGGAGTATGCCCTGTGGATGGCCGATACGCTGGAAAACCATGGGGCATTCGAGAATCTGGCCGCCCCGGACCGTTTCGCCCCCCAGCCGGAGTTCTGGCATGAAACCCGTTTTGAACTCAAAGGGGTGCATGCGGGTCGAAGGATTCATCATCTGGTCTGGCGGCGGAAAGATTGAGCGCGACAAAACATACACAACAATTTTACGGGCAACGGGCATCCCGCATGAAACCCAAAGCCACGACAGGCATCATCTTCACAGCGGTTTTTCTGGATCTGCTCGGCTTCGGCATGGTGCTGCCCCTCATGCCCCTGTATGCCGCCGATCCCCGCTTCGCCGCCACCCCCGCGGAAATCGGCTGGCTTATGGCGATCTTCTCCCTGATGCAGTTCCTGTTCGCCCCCTGGTGGGGCTCCCTGTCGGACCGCATCGGACGCCGACCCGCACTGCTGGCCGGTCTGGCGGGTTCGGCGCTCTCCTATGTGGCCTACGGTCTGGCCAACACCCTGTGGGTGCTGTTCGCGGCCCGGGCAGCGGCTGGCATCATGGGGGCCAACATCGCCGTGGCCCAGGCCGCCATGGCCGACCTCTCCCCCCCGGAGCAGCGCTCCCGGGCCATGGGACTGATCGGCGCGGCCTTTGGACTGGGATTCATTCTGGGACCGGCCTTCGGGGGGTGGCTGGCGGAATTCGGCATGGAGACCGCCCCCCTGGTGGCAGCCCTGATCACCGGACTCAACGCCCTGGCGGCCTTTTATTATCTGCCGGAGACCCGGCCCGGAGATGGCGGCACGGCTTCTTCCCGTCCGGGGCATCCCCTTTTGTCGGCCCGCCCCTGGCGCATGGCCCGCCGTTTTCCCGGCGCCGCCATCGCCTGCGGAGTGATGGGAGGGTTCATCACCCTGTTTTCCGCCTTCGAGGTGACTCTGCCCTTGTGGGGCAA
>JADGAB010000194.1 GCA_015232245.1 Magnetococcales bacterium
ATGCCGGGGCAGCTTGTCGAGGTGCATGATGCCCTGATGGGCCAGTCTTGGCGCGGCAAGATCACCTCGGTGAGCCACTCTGCCCAGGGCAACAAGCTGACCACTTCATTGGAAATTTTGCGCCATGTCGAATCCATTGTCTGAATTGCAATCGATCCTGTCCGGCAGAACGTCGGTGGCAGGAAAAATCATCTCGACCGCAAACGGTGCCGCACGTGTGGCCACGGCTCAGGGTGTGGTCGAAGTGGTGCTGGATGGGAGCGGCAATGTGGGGGATCGTGTCACCGTGCGGGATAGGCGTGCGGTACGGGTGCAGGATGCGGGGGATGTGCCGGTGTTCTGGATTTGATGGCCACATTCTGGGCGACGGGTATGTCCAGATCGATCAATCCAGCGGTTTCTGCTTGTAGAATTCATCGATTTCCGGTTCATCCCACCTTGCGGCAACGGGAGCCCATCTGTCCACCATGCGTTGAAAATCAGGATCATCCGCTTTCAGATGAAAGGTGTACAGCCGGTTGACGATCTGCTTCATCAGGGCCTTCATCTGGGGTGTCTAAATTGGCCAAAATCATGTGCCCGAAAAATGGACCATGGAAAATTCATAAAAGTTGATATTTCACAATAAGTTGATGAGCTTTTTATGGTGCCAAAAATCGGGTAAAAAATTCATGCGAAAAGGGGCGGTTTTGGACACCCCAGCCTTCATCTCATCGTCGTCGAGGTGAGAGACCTCCGGCCAGGGGATCTCGTTGCCGTCGGCGTCGATGACCCGTAAGTCCGAAAAATCCCCCGTCCTGCTGACCGGAACACGACCCGCATGGAGAGCTTCCAACTGGGTGTTTCGAACGCAAAGCATAGCCATCATTTCGGCGATTTTTGCGGCAATCCTATGTTCGTCTCTAGTATTCATGGCCATCTGGTCAACCATTGCTGTTTTCTCGTTATTTTCATGGGTGGCGTCGCAACACCCAATACCCAACCATCTATCACATCCACCAGATCCTATCCTGTTTAAAAACGCACAGCAACACGCCTGACTCGACTCCAGGAGAATCACAAGCGCCCTTCTCACGCAGGTCAGGGTGGGATTGTCGTTATTCCCTGTATTCTCACCATCCCCCACGATAGCCTCTCCATGCCCCCCGATCTTTATAAGTTCGGGTCCACGGTCGCCAAACTCAACTCGACGAAGGGACTACGGTAACTGGAATATCCTGCTACATTTTTCTCAAGAACTCCCAGCGGATAGTTCAATGGGGGGGCAGGCTTCTTCAAAGGCTGGAGCACTGACGTATTGGCCCCACCGTTTTGTATGCTGATGACTGGAGAGGCGGAACAGGTCATCGGACTCATCATGACCGGCTTGATCCGTTTCATCCAAGCCGGCACAGAACCCCACGCTCCCGATATCTGTCAGGAGATAACGATTGTGCAGTTGTTCACCGCAGGCTCTACTCTTCCAAATGACCACCCGAATCTTCCCACCCAGAGGAATGATGTCTGGCAAGTGGGCGCGGCATTTCCTCAGGATTTCGTTTTCGCCTTTCTTGTCGGCACTAATGTGTAGTTCCGCCTGTGGTAACTCCATACCATGATTCTGGCTCCAGAGGATGACAAGCATCTCTCGCAGAGTATTCAGAAAGCGGGGGCGGTATGGGTCCGGGTCAAAATAGGGGTCTACGAACACCGCATGCTGACAACAGCGAAGCATTGGAGCTACAGCCTGGGCGAACTCACTTGCATCCCTGGGTGGTGATGGGGCGGGTGGGATGATCCAATGATCTGCGTTCTTGCTCTCGGCAATGGTGCCGCCAGTCACTTCGTCGGTGGTAACCACAAATGGTTTGCTTCGAGGATTTTTATTGCTGAGAACGCTACGAAAAGGTCGTACCGCATGCTCATACTCGGCCTTTTCAAGCCAGGATGGCAAATCTGGAAAGCTGTTATTGCGTTTGACCATCTTTTCACACAGGGTGTCCAACAATGCATTCAAACGCATCTCAGCATTGGGGTCTCCACCGGGGATCTGATCGAAAAAAGCTTTGCGTACCATCTGACGCCACTTTTTAGGATAACCAGAAACTACCCGACCATCATCCATGCCAAATCGGCCTGCAAAGAAGGCATACTTCTTCCTGTCGTGCCAACTGGCCACCATCTCTGGATCAAGGGCGTACTCGTAGATCATGGGTCAGTATAGCTCCTTCATGCGCTCCTGGAAGAAACCACGGGGCCAGCGGTCGATAAAATCACCATCCTTGTCGATGCGAATACGATGGATGCGGGGACCGTCCTCCTCAGGTTCAACAAAGTAGACCGCCACCCCCTCGGGGGTCAGAGAAGGTGCGCCCGGCGGGAGTTCGTTCTCGCCGGTTTCCCGGATGCGGCGCAGGAAACGGAGCATCAGGTGTTCGCTATGGGTTTCCACCAGGAACATGAGATCCGGCTTGGTTTGGGATTGGGAAATAAACAGATCCCCCAGAGCCACCTGAAAGGCAGGATGAATGTTGGATTCTGGTTCCTCAATGGCGATAATGCCCTTTTGGCTGTGAATGGCGGCCACCAGCACCGGCACCACCTGGGAAATACCTACCCCTACATCCTGGGGGTAGAGTTCCACATCTCTTCGTTGATCACGGATCAGCAGTCGCCGACGTTCCGGCAAGTTTCGCACCGCATCGCGGATCCACTCCTCATCGTCCAGCACGGTCTCGCCGGTCAGGGCCAGCATCAGGGGGCCGTTGACCTCTAATTCTTTATAGCACTTCACCTCCACCCGATAACCAGCATTAAGGCGGTCCTCGCGAGTAAGCCAGTCGTTGACCTTCTCCACCAGTGCTTCACTCTTGTGGCGAAGCAGCAGATCCCAAGCGGCCATGCCATTGGACCAGCGGAATTCGTCTGGGGCACGAGCAGGTTGATGGTTGCGACCGGGCATTTCGCGAAAGGGACTCAAGTAGCGGAACTTCCTCAAGCTGTCGCGCAGCAGCATGATGGGTGCGATGAACAACGAACTGATCACCAATGCGTGATGCTGCCAGGATGCCTGTTCATCATCTTCTGGCTCCCATAGCATTCCAAGTTCAGGAAACTCCAGAGGTTTTCCGCTTGGCGGCAACACAGATGGCGTACTGATCAGGAGCTGGCGATCTCCAGAAAAGGGTGTTTGATACTCAACCAAGGGAATAGGCTCCATATTCGGGACAACACGCAAAGATGGCCCAACCCAGGTCATAACGGGATGTTCCACATCTTTGACCTGAAACGTAATCCTGCGACCATCCACGGAGCTTTCGGTTTTGAACAGTGCCTTGCCATCATACCCGACAGAACAGCTTGCAATGCGGGGGTGTTGCAAAGTATCCGACCATTGAATTTCAATCTCAACGGATGCGCGGGATGGTGGCTGGATGAACTGCGCACTGCCAAAGGTGGGTATGTTGATCCACTGCTCCAGATCTCCCAAATCTTCTTTGGAGACGTCCAAGTCAAAACGCATGCGGATGGGGCGGCTGCGGTCGTGGTTGTGAACCAGACTGTCGAAACCACCCAGGTCCAACACATCTCCACCCAGGAGGGTGCGGCCAGGGTCGGTGTTGCCGCGCTCGAATATCTCTCTGGCGTAATGCAGTGCCTGGATGATGGTACTCTTGCCCGCATTGTTGGGACCGAAAAGCAGCGTGATCGGCGCGAATTCGATCCGAACCGGCTCGCGGATACCCTTGAAATTTTCCAGGGTGAGGGCTTTGAGGATCATGTTTTGTCTGCCTGAATACGTTCACGCCAATAGTCGGGGCGGCGGTGCAGATGGGCCACGGCCACAATCAGGATCTCCGACTGGTCGGCCAGATAGATGATGCCGTAAGGGAACCGTCGCAAGCGGCAGCGTCGGGTGTTGCGGCTGAGTTGTTGCCACCCCTCTGGATGGCGGCGCATCAGGTCCAAGGCAGCCAGCAGCTCGGCCAGAAATGTCTGGCCAAGCCCCTTGGCTTGCGCCTCATGGAATACCACCGCCTCATCGAGTTCCTGCTGGGCGACTTCGAGAAAGCGAATCATCATGGCTTGTTGTATTTGGCCAAAACCTCATCCAGGGGGATGGCCTTCATCTCCCCCCTGCGGTAAGCTGCCAAGCGTTCTTCGGCCTCCTGGGACCAGAGTCGATCAAGCTCTTGATTCGGCTCGTCCAGACTGCTCAGAATGGCGTCCACCAATTCCAGGCGTGCCAACGGAGTCAGTTTACGGGCTTGGGATTCGATGGCAACTACAGTGGTGTTGTGCATGATGATCTCCTGAATCAATTCATGGTGTTCAGCAGATGGTTCACATGCTTCAAGAACCCTGCCACCAAGGCGGTTGTGACCTGCCGGTCAATATCGTCGTCGAAATCGTCAAATGCCTCGTACCGGAAGGATACCGCAAAATCGGTGTAGGTCAGAAGCGGGACGAATGCGTCGGGCATGGATTCCCCGGCTTTGCTCAACAGGGTGGCCAATTCATCGAGGTCATGTTTTTTGGGATAGAGTACACCAAGCAGACATAACCACGCCTTGATGGCCTTCTCGACAGCCTGCTGGACATGCAGCCCAAAAATCTCCGTGGCAACGGCCTGGGGATCCTGCATCACCAGCAGGGCGCGGTAATCTTTTTTGGCCATGTGCAGCAGCATGGTGGCCTGATCAAGGTCTTTCATAGAGCAATCTCCCTTCCCTCAGGGCATGGCCTACCACATGGTTCAACGAATCCCGCCACCGCGCCACTTCTTCCCGGCTGTAAAGCAGGATGTCCTTTGAAATGCGGAAGTCGGAAATCGCCTGGCGAATGGTCTGCAACTCACGCCAACGGCTCCGTCCCGTGAACCCCTCCTGCTCCACGATCAAAAGGTCGATGTCCGACTCCTCCGAGCCATCCCCACGGGCCAGTGAGCCGAACAGGATGACCTGCTCCGGTTGCACGGCTGCAACGATGCTTCGCACCATGGCGGTCAGGTCGGTTTCGGTAATGGTCATGGGGGGCATATCCTCGTCAAATCGTCAATTCGACAAAAAGGTGTACGACAGGATTGACATTCATGGGCCGACATGTCTGATCTGGTCATCAATATGTTCAAGCAGTTCATGAATCCGGGTGATCAGTTCGGTGCGATCCAGTGGCGCTTCGGCATCATCACCCCATGTGTAGCGATGTTCCACAGCGAACGGGGTGAGTTCCACCCACTCCCACAGATCCATCATCTCCACACCTTGCTGTTCCAGCAACGGCAACAAGCGGCTGATGTCGTGGGTCAGAGGGAACAGGATTTCCAAGGCCGACAGCCACGCCTTGAGTCCCTTTTCCACCGCCTGCTGGGCATGGAACCCGAAAATGGCATCGGTGAACACCTCGTGATCCCGCATGCCAGTCATGGCGCGATGATCATCGCGCGCCAGGCGCAGCAGCTCCCAAGCGTGATCAATGCCTTTCATAAAGCACTCTTCCCTCATGCAAGGCCCTAGCGATCAGGTGATTCTTGGCCGTGCGCCACTGTTCGACCTCGGTGTCGCTGAACAGGACAATATCCTTGGCCACAGGAATATCCGCCAGCAACCGCCACAACCGGGCCATGGCGCGTCGTCGGCTGTTGTGGGGGCCGTAAGTCTCACGGGTGATGATCAGCAGGTCGATATCCGAATCGGGTTGCGCCTCGCCACGGGCGTGGGAGCCGAACAGGATGATCCGCTCCGGGTGGACGGATTCGGCAATGCGGGCACTCATGGCGGTCAGGTCGGAATCGGTGATGAGCACGTCATGGCCCCCTTCAGTCGCATTATTTCTTTTTACTGTCATAGCGTTGTGTCAATGCAGAAGCTGCGGCACTCTTGCCCGTTTTGCTGGTAGACGGATTGCTGAGTGCTTTGCCAGCAGCAGATGCGGCCTGTTTGCCCGTCACCTTGTCATTCCCAGCCTGAGCCAAAGCGGAACCCGCCGCTGATTTGACTGCCGGACTGGCGTTTGGGCTACGCAGTGTCTTGGATGCGGCGGTTGCTGCCTTTGGGCTGGTGGTTTCAGATGATCTACGAGTAGCCATGATGTTCTCCGTCAGAATCGATAATACCTTTAAACGAACTGATCAAACCGCACATTTCCACATATCGGTGCTGTCGGCATCAAAAAAATGAACATCCAATCGGTTGCGTCCTTTGCTTTTCTCTCGGGCATCCGTCATGCGCCGCGCTCGGCTAATGATCTTCCTGTTGGCGGGATTTGTATGATCTCCGTACAAGCTGACGAAGACATCCCTGAGCGTACCTTTTTCAATCAGACGAAGGATGTGTTCATCATTTTCCGCCAATGAATGGCCGTAAATAAACAGGCTTCCAGTGACAGCGCTGAAACTCCGCAATGCCTTATGCAGATAAGCACTGTGCATGATTTTTGTCAGCTTGTCGCGGCTGGCACCTTCCGCCACGAACAGGGGATATTTCCTTTCGTCCAAGGCCTGTCGCACTTGGTCCAGAATTCTCACACCGGTACGCGACCAAGTGTATTTAACAAGATCAGGACCAGTATCAAAAAGATGCAATGGCCTCCCATTTAAGCCGGGACAGTTAATGGAATCAACGGGTTAGAATCTATCCGTTCCCGGTCTTTTCTTGCCAAT